>JAYSPU010000330.1:0-8980 GCA_043721935.1 Bacteroidota bacterium
TCGACAGGAGAATATGTTTTGCTGTTAAATCCGGACACCGTTGTTGAAGAAGATACTTTTCTAAAAATCGTTCGATTCATGGATGAACATCCGGATGCCGGCGGACTTGGAGTTAGAATGATAGACGGTAGTGGAAAATTTCTCCCGGAATCAAAGCGAGGACTCCCTACTTACGATGTTGCATTTTATAAAATATTTGGTTTATCATCTCTTTTTCCGAAGTCAAAAATATTCGGTCGGTATCACTTAGGTTTTCTGGATGAACATAAAACCCATCCGGTCCAAATACTTGCCGGAGCATTTATGCTTATTCGCAGAAAGGTGTTAGATGAAATCGGATTACTTGACGAAGATTTCTTTATGTACGGAGAAGACATTGATTTGTCTTACAGAATAATTAAGGCCGGGCATCAAAATTATTATTTCCCATCGACGTCAATTATACATTACAAAGGAGAAAGTACGAAAAGAAGCAGCGTCAATTATGTTTTCGTTTTCTATAATGCCATGATTATTTTCGCAAAGAAACATTTTTCAAAGTCAAATGCTTCTTTGTTTTCATTTCTGATCCGCATCGCCATATATTTCCGTGCTGCCGTCGCCATCTTTAATCGTTTCCGGAAAAAATTTTTGTTACCAATACTAGACATCGTTGTATTATTCATCGGACTGCATCTGCTAAAAGAATACTGGGGTAGAAATTTCAATATTGTTTATCCAATTGCATTCATGTACAAAGTTGTACCGGCCTATTGCCTATTGTGGATGACCTCTGTATTTTTTAGTGGTGGGTATGATTTACCAATAAAGTTCAATCGGATAGTCAGAGGTATTTTTACAGGCACACTAATCATTTTGGTCGTATATGCATTGTTACCGGAAGAGAAACGATATTCACGAGCACTCATACTTCTAGGAGCTCTCTGGGCAGCAATGTCAATGATGGGTATGCGATTGTTTTTAAACTTCATTTCAGGAAAGCAATTTGCTCTTGCCAGTAATGCACCAAAAAGACTGATCATAGTAGGAAAGCATGACGAAGGAAGCCGTGTTTTATCTCTACTAAAAAGTTCGGATACGGCGCATAACTTTATTGGCTTTGTACGTCCGGAAGAAAGCAACTTATCAAACGAAGAATCTGCGGAATATCAAAAGTATTATCTCGGAACCACCGATAAGTTGAAAGAATTTTCAGAAGTGTTTTCCATTGATGAAATTATTTTCTGTGGAAAAGATATGTCATCACAGGAAATCATAGATTATATGTCACGCATTCCCGCAAAAGATGTTGAATATAAAATCGCCCCACCTGAGAGTCAGTTTATCATCGGGAGTAGTACAGTAGAAAATCCGGGCGAACTTTATGTAATCGATATCAATAACATTAACAGAACAGTGAATAAGAGAAACAAGCGCTTGATTGATTTTAGTTTCAGTTTACTCCTACTCATTATCAGTCCGCTTATGTTTTTCATGCAACGCAATCCTCTCGGATATTTCACCAATCTGATTCAGGTTCTAACCGGAAAAAAATCCTGGGTAGGTTATTCTAAAAGTGATAATCGATTAGAAACACTTCCTAAAATACGGGAAGGAATTTTATCTCCGGCCGACTCCTTTTACCCTACAAAAGCAGACTCACTTACGATAAGTCGGTTAAACTCTTTATATGCAAAAGATTACCGCATTTATACGGACCTTCACATTCTTCGTAAAGGGTGGAGAAATTTGGGAAGATAAACCGTATTGTTACTGCTTTAATTTTTAAATTTGTCGTAACAGGACTAGCAAAATTTCATGGTACAAATGATCATGCCCAAGATGGGCGAAAGTGTTGCAGAAGCAACGATTTTAAAGTGGTTAAAAAAAGAAGGTGATCGCATTGAAGCGGATGAATCCGTTTTGGAAATTGCCACCGACAAAGTAGACTCAGAAGTGCCTTCACCGGCAGCCGGAATACTTTCGAAAAGACTTTTTGAAGAAGGACAAGTAGTAAAAGTGGGAGAAGTAATTGCTATGATAAGTGCAGAGAATGAAGCTCCTGAAACTTCTAAACCTGAAGCACCAATCCCTGCTAAAGTGGCATCTGCTCCGATTGCTACACCTGCATCGAATGGTCATTCCAAAACTGCAGTTGAAGAAGTGCCGGTTGGTCGTACCGATTCAACAGGACGATTTTATTCTCCTCTTGTACGGAACATTGCAAAACAAGAAGGTGTTTCATTAAAAGAGCTTGAAAACATTCCAGGTTCCGGGGCAAACAACAGACTTACTAAAAACGATCTTATTCATCATTTAGAAAAGAGAACAACACCAACAGAAACAAAACAGGCTGTGTCAACTTCTCCTTCTTCAGCACCGAACTCTTCTCCGGTTATGCCAACTTTTACTTCCGGCAATGTGGAGATTATCGAAATGGACAGAATGCGGAAACTAATTTCCGAACACATGGTCATGTCCAAGCATGTTAGTCCGCATGTAACTTCATTTGTAGAAGCAGATGTGACAAACATGGTGATGTGGCGAGAAAAAATAAAGAAAGAATTTGAGCAAAGAGAAAAAGAAAAAATCACCTACACACCTATCTTCATAGAAGCTGTAACCAAAGCCATTAAAGATTTTCCGATGATCAATGTTTCACTTGACGGAACTAAAATCATTGTAAAAAAATATATCAACATAGGAATGGCAGCAGCACTTCCATCAGGAAACCTGATTGTTCCCGTCATCAAGAATGCAGATTATTTAAATCTGACAGGATTGACGAAGGTTGTAAACGATCTTGCAAACCGGGCACGAAACAATAAATTAAAACCGGATGAAATACAGGATGGAACTTTCACTGTTACAAATGTCGGAACGTTTGGAAATGTAATGGGAACACCTATCATCAATCAGCCGCAAGCAGCTATCCTTGCACTCGGCGCAATTCGTAAAAAGCCGGCAGTAATAGAAACACCGGAAGGCGATTCAATCGGAATACGACATATGATGTTCCTTTCGCTTTCTTATGATCATCGCATAGTAGATGGTTCTCTGGGTGGAAGTTTTCTTAGACGTATAGCCGATTATCTTGAACAATTTGACATCAACAGAAACTTTTAATATGAGTTTAAAAAAAATCTCTTTCTTACTCCTCCTCCTGAGTATCAGTATTCATTCGACTACGAATGGACAAAAGGCAAAAACCCATGTGCTGACAGCCGATGAAGCAAAAGTGGTAAAGAAAGATGCAGCTACTTTGTTTGCGTCTCAGGATTTTCGTGGAGCATTGAATGCTTACAAAGATCTGATTAAATCGGATCCAAACAGTACAGAATATAATTACAGGTTAGGCTATTGTTACTTGCAAACACAAATTAACAAACCATTGGCATTAAGTTACATGCTAAAGGCTATGCAAGGAAAAGATGTTAAAAAGGAATGGAACTATTCTTTAGGAATGGCTCACATGTACAATAATAATTGGGATGAAGCTATTTCCGCATTTACAGAATACCAGAATGCAAAAGTAAAGGCTTCGAAAGAAATTTTTTCAGTAGACCGCCTGATTGAAATGTGCACAAATGGAAAAGACTTAGTGTCAAAGCCGGTGAAATGCACCTTTACCAATTTAGGCAAGAACATTAATACGATTTACGAAGAATACAATCCGTTCATTTCTGCAGATGGAAAAACGCTTGTATTTACTTCACGCAGAAAAGGAAATTCAGGAGGCTTTGTTGAAGACCTGGGTATTTTCACTTCTGACATTTACTGGTCGGCTTGGAAAGACACTTTATGGACAAAAGCGAAAGGCTTAGGAGGAGGAGTTAATTCAGAATGGGATGAAGAATCAGTAGGTCTTTCTCCAATCGGAGATCAGGTTATGGTTTACTTCGACAACACAGAATCGTTTGCTGACATTGGATTTGCCTTATTAAAAGGAAAAATGTGGCAGAGACCGATTATGTTTAATACACAAATCAATTCGAAGCAATACGAAGGTGCAGCCACGATGACAGCCGATGGTAACACTGTTTATTTTTCAAGCAATCGTAAAGAAGGAAATGGTGGTAGTGACATCTGGATCATTCAAAAAGAAAAAAATGGAGAATGGTCAGCTCCTGTGAATTTAGGATTGACGATCAATACTAAATACGATGAAGACTTTCCACTATTATCGTTAGACGGCAAATCACTTTACTTTAGTTCCAAAGGGTGGAACAGCATGGGAGGATTTGATATTTTCCGAACTGATTACGATGAAAATACAAAGGCATGGGGAGCACCTGTAAATATAGGGTATCCATTAAACGACGCAGATGATAATACGTTTATTTCTTTTACCGGTGATGGCAAGACAGCCTATGTAACAGCTATTCGGCCGGAAGGACTTGGAGACAGAGATATTTATAAAGTTCAGTTTGACGACGAATCACATCACAAATTTTCTAAAGTATTATCGGGAACTGTTACTTCGGCCGGTGGAAAAATTGAACTAACAAAGGTGACACTTACCAATACAACCACAGCAAAGCAAGCGGAATTCAGACCTGCCGGTCCGACGAATGCTTTTGTTTTTGCTGTAGCACCGGGAGAATACACAATTAAAGTAGAAGGATATAACTTCCCTCCATTCACAGATACACTTACCATTGATAATGATATGACCACAACCTCTGTTGTAAAAAATATTCAGGTGGTAGCAGGCAAATAATATGGAACTAAATTTAAAAAAAGCACTTGTCTTTCTTGATCTGGAAACAACAGGCGTAAATATCGGCACTGACCGTATTATTGAAATTGCTCTTTTGAAAATTCAACCGGGCGGTGCGCAAGAATCGAAATGCTATAAAGTAAATCCAACTATACCGATTCCGGCTGAGTCGTCTAAAATTCACGGCATCTATGATAAAGATGTTGCAGATAGTCCGACCTTTTCCAAATTAGCTCAGGAAATTCAAACCTTTCTTGGAAACGCAGATCTTGCCGGATACAATTCCAACAAATTTGACATTCCATTGTTAATCGAAGAATTCACCCGATGTGGTGTTCATTTCGAACTTACGGGTCGCAAACTTGTTGATGTTCAAAATATTTTCCATAAGATGGAACAGCGGACATTGTCAGCTGCTTATAAATTTTACTGCAACAAAGAATTAGTCAATGCTCATACCGCTGAGGCAGATACAATGGCCACTTTTGAAATACTTGCAGCACAACTTGGTAAGTACGATGCATTAAAAAACGATGTAGACTTTTTGGCTGAATTTAGTTCAATGAATAAAAATGTGGATTTGGCAGGACGCATTATTTTTAATGAAAAAGGTCAGGAGATTTTCAATTTTGGAAAATACAAAGGCCGTTTGGTTCAGGATGTTTTTAAATCAGAGCCGTCTTATTATGACTGGATGATGAAAGGTGATTTTGCAACAAATACAAAAACAGTGATCACGCAAATCAGACTGAAGGATTTCAATAAATAGAATGAAGACGTTTTAAGTAAGAGATTTCTGTAAATGAATTATTACTTCACTTCTACTCTCAACACTTTTTTGCCTTCCAGTTCACCTTCCAGAACATCTCCGGGTTTAATCTGAGAAACACCTTTAGGTGTTCCTGTAAAAATCAAATCACCCTTACGAAGCGTAATATAAGTTGATACAAATGAAATTATCGTATCAACGGTATGAATCATCAGAGTGCTATCTGCGTCCTGAACGATTGTTCCATTTTTATATAAGCGGAAATGAATCTTTTTTTTGTCAGGTAAATCAGAAATATCTAAAAAAGTACCGACAGGAGCTGAATGATCGAAAGCCTTTGCAGGTTCCCATGGCAATCCTTTTTCCTTTTGTTTTTGCTGAATATCCCGTGCTGTAAAATCAAGTCCGACCGTCATTTGATCGTAATACCGGTGAGAAAATTCAGGTAAAATGTTTTTACCTTCCTTTGTAATCCGGACAACCAATTCAATTTCATGATGAATATCTTTTGAAAAATCCGGCAAATAAAAAGCGCGGTCAGGCGGAAGAATGGCAGTATCCGGCTTTAAGAAAAAAACAGGTTCAGTAGGGATTTCATTGTTTAATTCAGCCGCATGTTCAACATAATTGCGGCCGATACAAATGATTTTCATTGGTGAGGTATTACCGTTTAGGAATAAAAAAATATTCAGATAATTTTACAAATGCTATTTTGAATCGCTAGAATTGTCATTCATCGAATCTGTATTTGTAGCACCGATATCAATGGCAGTATTTCCTTCTGTACCATTGATGGATTCTTTCGTAACATTCACTTTCCACTTACCGTCAATTTTCACAAGAGGCAATTGACTTTCAGCCGGATTACCTTCTTCTTTATAAAAGACTATGGCTTTATCACCTTCAATTTTTTCGTGAGTGATTTCAAAAGGAGTTTCATGCTTCAATGTTGAATCATCTACCATCGTCTTGAAACTATTCATCATATCGAGAAGTTTTTTGGAATCATCAGTCCCAAATTTCTTAGCATCTTCAAAATCAGCTTTAGACCAGGCGGTTAGAAAATTCTCTGCAACAGCTTTCGGCGAATCACCACCTGAACAAGCATACATAAAAGTCATTGCAAAGGCAAAAACAAGAATCCGATTTTTTTTCATGATATTAATAGCTGAATGTAAAAACTTGATGATTACCGGAAGCCAGAAACAAATCGTCACATGCAACATATGGTTTTCCGGAAATGCTGTTCAAAGGTAGAAAAAAATCAGGAGCTGCAGTTTGCAATGATTTATATACGAATTCTGTACAATACATTTTATCGTCACTGACAAGATCGAATGCTGAATCGAAGTGAATATCCTTCAGTACGAAAGACACAGCAGCTAAATTAATTTTTTCACCATCAATTTTTGAACGGTAAATTCCATACGATGAACACTCTATATAGCTGCAAAATTTTTGAATTGGTTCCATTTGAATCTGCCCATTCATTTTACCACCATCAATCAAATGAATGACATAAACTTTTCCGTTTTGAACATGAATGATTCCGGCATGGCTATACAAAGGAGATTTTCTGTTAAACGCTCGAAAAGTACGAGAGATCATACCTCTTCCATTCCGAAAAACTAAATCGCCGGATCGAATTGGTTGATCAGGCAATTGAAATGTATGTCGTTTAGTATTGAATAGCTTTTTGGTATGACCACCACTTCCAAAAGAAGTAAGCACGATCAATACCAGCGTACCCGCTATCAACGTTAACATTAACTTATCACCAAAACGTTTCATCTTTACATTCTTTCCGGGACTTCAATACCCAGCAGATTCATTGATTGCCGGATTACCTGAGAAGTCAGGTCACTTAATTTTAAACGGAAGAAAGTTGTATTCGTTTCATCTGCATCCACAATCACATGATCGTGATAAAAATGATTGTATGCCTTTGCTAATTCAAAAGAATAATTGGCCATTACAGCAGGCGATAAATTTTGCGAAGCTTCAGCAACAATTTCAGGATAACGATAAATAAGTTTGATCAATGCAAGTTCCTGGATAGACGGTTCATGCGACAGTAAGTCGCCTGACGTGTAATCTTTTCCTTTTCTGATAACAGACCGGATACGAGCATGTGTATACTGAATGAATGGACCTGTATTCCCATTCAGGTCAATACTTTCACTTGGATTGAACAACATTCTCTTTTTAGGATCAACTTTCAGAATAAAATATTTTAATGCACCTAATCCAATGTCATGATATAATTTACGCGCTTCTTCAGAATCAAAATCATCCAGTTTACCCTGAGCTTTTGTAGCCATTTCGGCTTCCTCAATAATTTCATGAATCAAGTCATCGGCATCAACTACGGTACCTTCCCGTGACTTCATTTTGCCTGTAGGCAAGTCCACCATTCCATAAGACAAATGATAAATACCATCAGCCCATGGACGACCAAGTTTTTTGAAAATTTCTCTTAATACCTTAAAATGATAATCCTGTTCATTACCGACGACATAAATCAATCTTTCGAGACCCGGATTTTCAGAAAACCGAAGTTGAGCTGTTCCAATATCCTGCGTGATATAAACAGAAGTTCCATCAGCACGGAGTAAAACTTTTTCATCTAAACCAACATCACGTAAATCGACCCAGATAGATCCGTCATCTTTGGTGTAAAACACTCCGGCAGCAACACCTTCTTCAATAATTTTTTTTCCTAATAAATACGTTTCAGACTCGTAATAGATTTTGTCAAAATAAACACCAAGTGTTTTGTACGACTCATCGAAACCTTTGTACACCCAATTGTTCATTTTTTTCCAAAGATCAATTGTGTCAGGATCATGCGCCTCCCACTTCCTCAACATTTCCTTAATTTCCATGTGTAATGGAGCTTTTTTTTCAGCTTCATCCTTCGCCATTCCATCGTTCACTAATTTTTCAACTTGCTCTTTAAATTTTTTATCGTACAACACATAATATTTGCCGACAAAATGATCACCCTTCATTTTAGTTGATTCAGGTGTTTCATCATTACCGTAATGTTGCCAGGCCAGCATTGATTTACAAATGTGAATACCACGGTCGTTGATGAGGTTTACCATTGACACCTGATGTCCGACGGTTTTAAGTATTTGAGCAACAGAAAAGCCAACTAAGTTATTCCGAACGTGTCCTAAGTGTAGTGGTTTATTGGTATTTGGCGAAGAATATTCCACCATTAGTTTTTGTAAACGAATAGCTTGATCTGAATTTTTTGACGAATCAAAAAGCATTTCAGTATTAGAACTTACCGTCGTAAAATAAGACATCCAGAAATCAGGTTGGATTTCCAGATTTAAAAATCCTTTTACAACATTAAAACTCCTGATTGGAAAACCGGAGTCACGAATGAATGTACCGATTTCACCAGCTGTTATTTCAGGACTTTTTTTGGAAGCAGACGTAAATGGAAAAACCACCAATGTCAAATCACCTGTAAACTCCTTTTTAGTTTCCTGAAGAGCAAG
>JAYSPU010000331.1:0-8246 GCA_043721935.1 Bacteroidota bacterium
GATGCATTTCAACAATGGATTTATTTGAATCCGGGACATTCAGTAGAAGAGAGAACAGCTCATTGGTTAAAAACGGTGAAACGATTTACTTCAAATCTTGTCGACTGGAGTGAAAATCAGCCGGCACTGGAAGCCATGTGGCAAAAGCAATTGCATATTTTTGAAGTGCCATTTTATTATATCGAATATGGCATTGCACAATTAGGCGCAATTGCTGTATGGAGAAATTATAAATCGGATCCTCAAAAAGCGATTAGCCAATACAAAGAAGCATTGAAATTAGGGTACTCAACATCCATTCCTGAGATATACAAAACAGCCGGAATCAGGTTCGATTTTTCAGAAACATACATCAGGGAATTGATTGGTTTCGTTCGCGAAGAGCTTGCGAAAGTGTAATCAGAAGTAATCTGAGCAAATGCATTTCATGCAATTTGCTATAATTTCTTACAGTCAGATCAAAGCCGGTATATACCGGCTTTTTTTATTAGGTTCAAATTTGCCGGATGTGAGTGATTAATCGACATGTTTTTAGAGTACATCTTACACTTTCCTATCGACAAGGTCTTTCCTTCATTGAAGGAATTGACCGTAATTTAGCAGGCAAAGTTGATGTGAAAGAGTAGCTTCATAACAAAACCTCCTGAGCAGGACCTGCATATAAGGATACAACTTGAATACCGACAAAGTCAATAAACGGAATTCTTCCGAAGAAGGGAAGAAAATACTCTACCGACTGCTCCTGATGGCAGTAGCGGTGGTGTATGCTCTTGTTTTTATTCTTGACTATCTGCTTCAGCTGCATTTTACATTCTTTCTCTTGCTCAGTTTGTTCGGCTTTGTCATCATGACATTGCTTTACATGTGGTTTAAAGTTTCAGGAGTTGAAGATCCGGGTAATCATGTGAATGAAGTTCATGCTGAAGAGGAAACACTGCCGTCGATACTTGCATTACCGGATGATCTGTTTGAAGACGCAATATTTGTAATCAATCCTGAAACCGGTTTGACTATCGATTGTACTACTTCAGCTGCAACGCTTTTCGGAGCACAACAAAGAGGACAATTAATAGGCATTGATTTAACTGTCTTGTTTGATGTAAGCTGGGAAGCACATGATCGGTCGTCAATAAAAAGAGGACTTGATCGGGATGGAAGAGTTACTGTTGAAGGAAAATTTAAAACACTATCAGGCAGAGTTTTTCATGCTCGTTTGGAAGGAGTTCGCAGGCAAGTGGAAAATGAAACACTGTTCACTATCCGTATCCTGGAAACGAATGAAGAAAATTATACAGTAGATTCAGCTAACGTTGAACGAACAGAAGATGCTTATTTTCCTACTGCCTGCATTGGATTGAATTATCGGTTTGTGAATGCAAATAAAGCATTCGAAGATTTAACAGGATACACTGAACAAGATTTACTACACAAACAATTTTCTGATTTAATGTTGACGGAAGATCGTTTTATTGAACGAAAGCAATTGGCTGATTTATTCAGTGGTAAAGTAGAAGTAAGTAAAAAGGAAAAACGAATAGTTCGCCGTAACAATGAAGTTATCTGGATTCAAACGACCTCAACATTGGTTCGAAATGAAACCGGACAACCTAAGTACATCATTATGATGGCGGAAAACATAACGCAACGAAAGAGACTAGAGAAAACAATGGCGGATGATTCATCGCGCCTTTCTGCATTTATAGAAAATGCAGAGTACGCAGTAGTTTCTGTAGATCATCATCATACTATTTTATTGATTAATGAAAAGTTGAATGATCAGCTATTTGTCTTAACAGGAATTGTTGTTGAGAGAGGATTTCATATACTGGATATTTTACCGAATGATTTTCATGACGAATATTTGCAATTACATAAACGTGCATTTAATGGTGAGTCTGTTCATCACCAGCGAACGTTAACTATAAATGAAAACAAAGTTGAAATAGAATTGATTTTAACTCCGGTGAAAGATGAGGCCGGAACAATTCGAAGTATTTCGATTTTTGGTCACGATGTAACAGCACGCAAGGAAGCTGAAAAGGAATTGATTCGTTCACGAGACAAGGCTGAAGCAGCTACTCAGGCTAAATCAGGCTTTCTGGCAACGATGAGTCATGAAATTCGCACTCCGCTCAATGGAGTTATCGGAATGGGCCGATTGTTAAGTCAAACACCATTGACACCAAAGCAGCAGGAATTTGTTGATTCAATTTTGTTGAGTGGTGAAGCTCTTTTGTCAGTCATTAACGACATTCTGGATTATTCGAAAATTGAATCGTCGAAAATGGACTTGGAGTACAAGTCATTTGCATTAAAGCGTTGCATTGAAGAAACATTTGATTTGCTTTCTTCTAAAGCGATAGAGAAAAATTTAAGCTTGCATTATTTTATTGCAAGAGATGTTCCCGGTTTTATTTACGGTGACATTACACGACTTCGTCAGATTTTAATGAACCTGGTTTCCAATGCGATTAAATTTACAATTGAAGGAACCATTACAATAAAAGTGACAACCGATGTGATTGAAAATGGAAGTATCCGTTTGCATTTCAGCGTGCAGGATACGGGAGTAGGAATAGCGAAAGAAAAAATCAGTAAATTATTCAATCCGTTTTCACAGGCTGATGTTTCAACTTCCAGAAATTTTGGCGGGACAGGATTAGGTCTAGCCATCTGTAAAAATCTGGTTGGATTAATGGGAGGAAAAATCTGGGTGGATAGTACAGAAGGAGTGGGTTCTGATTTTCAGTTTACGATGAAAACTTCTGCCGTAGCAGCGTCAGACATACCGACTACAAGAGGATCCGGTACAAATCGCCTGGCAAATTCATATGTATTAATTATTAGTGATGATAATGTAGAAGCGGAAGTGTATGCAAATTATTTCCGTCGGTGGGGAATGATTCCGCAATTAGCCGGCGACGTTCGATCAGCTTTACAAATAGTAAAAGAGCGATCCGATTTTAATTTAGTATTGATCAATTCGCAAATGGTTACGGTGAAAGCCTTGGATGTTGCACGAGATATCCGGATTAATCGATCAAAGGAAATGCTGCCTATAATCATGTTTAATGCTGACCGTGAAGGTGAAATGTATTTTGATTATACCAATGAAATTGTGTCTGCAGTGATTCCACAGAATATTGACCGATCAAAAGTGCTGGACATATTAATTAGCGTATTCAGTATTGAAAATCACCAACGAAGCCAGCACGATGAAGATATTCGGACTGCAGGTAAAAAGTTAAGTGAACAAGTACCGATGCGTATTTTAATTGCGGAAGACAATCACATCAATCAGAAACTGGCGCAAAATATTTTTGAAGGATTAGGATATCATCCTGTTGTTGTATCAAATGGTTTACAAGTGATCGACAAATTGAAAGGTCAAACATTTGATTTGATTTTCATGGATGTACAGATGCCTGAAATGGACGGATTAGAAGCAACCCGTTTCATCATTCATAAAATGAACTTATCTAAACGACCATTCATTGTTGCAATGACTGCATTTGCATTAGAAGGAGATAAGGAGAAATGTATAGAAGCAGGAATGGATGATTACATTAGCAAACCTTTTTTAGTAGAAGAAATTATTGAGAAAATTATAAAGTGGGGAAGTGTTCAAAATACATATGAAGTGAAAGATGCAAAGCAAAAGATAATGGAACCTACTACGGAATTAATTAATGAACCAATCATAGGTCGTTTGAAAGTAATGACAGACGGAGGTGATACGAGTTTCTTCGGGCAAGTCATTCAAATGTTTTTCGAACAAGCAGAAGAAATCATAAGTGACTTGAATCAGCACGGTCAAACCGATGCGAAGCTAGTTGCAAGTCAGGCTCATAAATTAAAAGGATCTGCTTTGAATATTGGAGCAGCAGGTGTTGCAGAAATTTGCCGACGTCTCGAAATCAAAGGCAGAGAAATGGATCTTGAAAATATAGCAGCGGAATTAAAAAAATTATCGGAGACATTTATCCTGACGAAACAGGAATTGAAAAAATTGATTTGATTTTGGAATTTCGATGGGATTGCATTGCAATCGGTACGTCCGGATTGCAATCCGGACCTACGAAATAATATTAACCTCCATCTCTAATGTGACACCAAATTTTTCATTCACGCTGGTTTGAACCATTCGCGCATGATTGATCAATTCATTCCCGGTTGCACCTCCGTAATTGACCAGAACCAATGCTTGTTTTTCATGCATGCCGACATTGCCAATTCGTTTTCCTTTCCAACCGCATTTTTCTATCAACCAACCTGCAGCTAGTTTAGAAGTTGTAGCGGTAAAAGGAAAAGAAACTATTTCCGGATATTGCATTCGTAATTCTTCTGCTTTTTCATTTTCCACTTCCGGATTTTTAAAAAAACTTCCTGCATTGCCAATAACTTTTGGGTCAGGTAATTTACTCTGTCGGATAGCAATGACAGCATTACTCACATCCTGAATAGTTGGATGTTCAATATTTTTAACATTCAATTCCTGTTTGATAGCACCGTAATCAAGATGAAGTATAGGTTTTTTACTAAGCGCAAATGTGACGCCTGTGATAATGTACTTTCCTTTTTCTTCTTGCTTAAAAATACTGTCGCGATATCCAAATCGACATTCATCCTTTGAAAAAGTTTGCAACTTTCCATCTTCGATTGAAACTGCTTCTAAAGAATGAAAAGTGTTTTTAATTTCTACACCATACGCTCCTATATTTTGAATAGGAGCAGCACCGACGCATCCCGGTATAAGTGATAAATTTTCAAGTCCGCCAAGTCCCATTGAAATTGTTTTCAAAACAAACTGATGCCAGTTTTCACCTGCGCCTGCATGAACCAAAACATTTTCATCTGTTTCCTGATTAGTTGTAACACCACAAATTCTGTTTAGAATAATTAGTCCGCTAAAGTCGCCCGTAAATAACACATTGCTACCACCACCAAGAACTAACTTAGAGAGTTGTGTGAACTGTACATCTGATAAAAGTTCAAGTAGCTCATTAACGCTTTGAATCTCAGAAAAATAAGCAGAATTAGCACTCAATCCGAAAGTATTGAGAGCGGTCAAAGGATAATTTTCTAACAATTTGGCCATTTATACGAAGATAAATGACCTTGAAATAGGTAGGGAGAAGGTCGAAATATTTTATTCAGCAGTTACTCACAGTGTAAATAGGGCTATTCGCCAAGTAAATCTATGGGAAGGCCTAATTCTATTGGGGTTTAGGTGTTGTATGGTTATTTTCGATGCATCTCATGGTTAGTTTTTGGTTAAACAACAAGAGGTGTTTATTCGAGTGAACAGCGGCAGGGAGAGCCGCTGTTCCGCTTTTATACCCCTGACCCCTGTTTCTGTATCTGTTCTCTTGCAGTTCACAGTTCACTGTTTCTGTTTCTGTACACTTGTTCAGTTACAGTCCACAGTTCCAGTTCACAGTTCCAATCCACTGTTCCTATCAAATATAACAGTGCACAGAAACAGAAACTGTGCACAGTGCACAGTAACTGCCCACCACCCCCACACCAACCTCCATTTCCCCCAAAACAATCCCCCTAATTAAAGCAGTATAATACCCCGACCTGTTTTTTCTGTTACTTCCTTTTCTAACTTCACATCGAAATTAAATGAGTATGAAAAAAGCAGAAGCAATACGTGCAACTTTTACGGAAGCAAAAAATGTTTTGGAATCATTCAGTTCAGATGAAAAAAACATCAACGCTATTGAAGCGGCTGCTGATTTGATGATCAAATCGATTCAATCGGGCGGAAAAATTATTTCATGTGGAAATGGAGGCAGCATGTGTGATGCTATGCATTTTGCAGAAGAACTGAGTGGTCGTTTTCGTGAAAACAGAAAAGCATTGCCTGCATTAAGTATTTCTGATCCGTCGCACATTACCTGTGTTGGAAATGATTTCGGTTTCGATTCCATTTTCAGTCGATACATAGAAGCAGTTGGAAAAAAAGGAGATGTTCTTTTGGCCATCAGTACCAGTGGGAATTCTGTCAATGTGTTAAAAGCAATTGAAGCTGCTAAACTCATTGGAATAAATGTTGTCGGATTAACAGGAAGAGACGGAGGCAAGATGGCTTCGTTATGCAACGTTGAGATTCGTGCTCCTCATTCTCAATTTGCAGATCGTGCACAGGAAATTCATATTAAAGTTATTCATTCACTAATACAATTAATCGAAGCGGAATTTTAATTCAGCTTTAACCTGACCCCACATATTTATTAATTTATTGAGTAGTCGTTTTTAACGACCTGAAATATTATTGACTGAAAGATGCTGGTAAAAGTTTTTGGAAGTGCTGTATTCGGCGTGAATGCCTATACCATCACGATAGAAGTAAACCTGAGTAGCGGAGTAAATTTTATTCTGGTAGGTCTGCCTGACAATGCTGTGAAAGAAAGTCAAAAGCGTATTGTTGCTGCCTTGAAAAATTGTGAATACAATTATCCCCGGTTTGAATTTACAGTCAATATGGCGCCTGCTGATATTCGTAAAGAAGGTTCTGCCTACGATCTGCCAATTGCCATTGGAATTTTAGCTTGTTCCGATCAGGTTGCGCAGGATCGATTGAGCGATTATATAATCATGGGCGAGCTTTCACTTGACGGCGGATTACAACCTGTTAAAGGTGTATTGCCAATTGCAATACAGGCTTTCAAAGATGGATTCAAAGGATTGATTCTGCCAAAGCAAAATGCACGTGAAGCTGCTATCGTAAACGGACTGGAAGTATACGGAGTAGAAACAATCAGTGAAGTGGTGAATATTTTAAACAATGAAAATAAACCGGAACCAGTTTATGTAAATGCACAAGAAGAGTTTAAAAATAATTTTAATAAAAATGATATAGACTTTTGTGATGTCAAAGGTCAGGAAAATATTAAAAGAGCAATGGAAATTGCTGCGGCTGGTGGACATAATATTATTTTGATTGGTCCGCCAGGAGCAGGAAAAACAATGTTGGCGAAACGACTTCCAACCATCTTACCACCACTTTCATTGAATGAAGCACTCGAGACAACAAAGATACATTCAGTCGCAGGGAAATTAGGTAAAGAATCTTCACTCGTTTGTGCTCGACCATTTCGATCGCCGCACCATACAATCAGTGATGTCGCTCTGGTAGGTGGCGGCGGCTTCCCTCAACCCGGTGAAATAAGTTTAGCACACAATGGTGTTTTGTTTCTCGATGAACTTCCTGAATTTAAACGAACCGTTTTGGAAGTCATGCGCCAACCACTGGAAGAAAGAAGTATTACTATTTCAAGAGCAAAATTTTCAATTGAATTTCCGGCTAGTTTTATGTTGGTTGCTTCGATGAATCCTTGTCCGTGCGGTTATTACAATCATCCCGACAAAGATTGTGTATGTGGTCCGGGAATCGTACAAAAATATTTGAATAAAATTTCCGGCCCTTTACTAGATCGGATAGACATTCATTTAGAAGTAACACCTGTAGCCTTTAAAGAACTTACCTCATCCCGTCAGGGAGAATCAAGTGAAACAATTCGTCAGCGTGTTGTAAATGCAAGAGAGATTCAAGCAGCACGTTACATCGGTCACGATTCCGTCTATTGTAATGCACAAATAGGATCTAAGCTATTACAATCCGTTTGCATACTCGGAGAAGACGGAAGTGCAATTTTAAAAACTGCAATGGAACGATTAGGATTGTCAGCTCGTGCTTACGATCGGATTTTAAAAGTATCCAGAACTATTGCTGATTTGGATGGGAGTGAAGTGATAAAGACTGAACATGTGGCAGAAGCAATTCAATATAGAAGTCTTGATAGAGAAGGATGGGCTTCATAGGTGGCTGTGATGGGATTTTGTGGCGGGGAATTGAATAATAGACTAAATGATTAATAGATTAATAGAATACTTGTGCTGAGCGAAGTCGAAGTAATAGAATCATAGATTAATAGAATAATAGATTGATAGATTGATAGATTGATAGATTGTTGAGATGCAGGAGTTAATTTCATTTTTGAAATCGCGATTCTCTATATATAAAAGGCCGTCCGGTTATTGGACGGCTTTCCCATTTTTTGCGATTAGAACATGATGTGAGGGATTTTTAATCCCTCAGTTGTTTTATGCGGATTTTCAATCCGCACTTTAAAGGTTGTAAATTTCCTTTTGAATCAAAAGTGTGGTGAAATTCTAATGTCACGCACAAGTATTGATATAATTTATAACTTGTTTCTATAATTGGAAAAAATATGCAC
>JAYSPU010000332.1:0-8080 GCA_043721935.1 Bacteroidota bacterium
GAAAATGAAAGAACAAATATTGCTCGTGAAATTCACGATGAATTAGGTCAGCAGTTAACCGGATTAAAAATGGATGTGTCCTGGATTTCTAAGAAAATCGGAGATGATCCATCGGTTCGAAACCGAATCAGTACTATGTTATTATTAATCGATGACACGGTTAAAACAGTTCGCCGGATAGCTTCAGATTTAAGACCGGGAATTCTCGATGACCTTGGTTTAATAGCTGCACTGGAATGGCAAAGTCAGGAATTTGAAAAACGAACAGGAATAAGATGTAAATTCGATTCCCATTTCAAAGACGAAAACCTTGACAAATCCATTGCCACCGGAATATTTCGAATTTATCAGGAAACATTGACGAATGTAGCTCGCCATTCACATGCCTCTGAAGTAAATACAATTCTCTTCAGGGAAGACGACCATTATAAACTAACGATCCAGGACAACGGTATTGGAATGAGCCGCGATGCATTGTCTAAAAAAACACTTGGTTTGATTGGAATGAAGGAACGCGCACTGATGATCGGTGGGAAATTAAACTTTAGTAGTCAACCGGGGAAAGGAACTTTACTGGAATTAGAAATTTCTGTAGGACATCCTAAACATTCTAAAAAATTAATTTAATAATAAAATGAAATCATTAAAAATCCTATTGGCAGACGATCATTCAATTGTTCGTAGAGGATTAAAAGATATTTTACAAGAAGAATTTAATGAGGCATTTTTTGAGGAGGCTTCTGATGGACAGGAAGTAATTAGAAAAATGAAAAGCGGAACATTCGATATTGTCATCAGTGATTTGTCCATGCCCATTAAAAACGGATTAGAAGTACTAAAAATCCTTAAACCACTATATCCTAAAGTACCTTTTCTTATGCTCAGTATGCACCCGGAAGAACTGTATGCCATTCGTGCCTTGAAGGCTGGTGCAAGTGGATACCTGACCAAAGAAAGTGCACCGGATGAACTGGTAAAAGCTGTCAGACATGTACTCTTAGGTCGCAAATACATTTCAGCTTCTCTCGCTGAAAAAATCGCAATCAGTATCGGAGATGAGAACCCGGCCCAACCGCATGAAGTCCTCTCTGATCGCGAAATGGATGTGCTCAAAATGATCTCTTCCGGAAAAACGGTTTCAGAGATTGCAAACCAGCTGAACTTAAGTGTGAATACAATTAGTACCTATAGAGCTCGGATTATGGAGAAAATGAAAATGAAGACGAACTCTGAACTTACCTATTATTCAATTTCCAATAAATTGGTTTAAAAGTGCCGCCAGTATTGGGTTTTCAAAATTTTATTAACCAATTCAGTTGCATTATAATGCTATTTTGAGCAATTCTAATCAGCACATGTAGTGCTAACAATGACAAATAAAAGGGGCAAAGAGCGTCAATTTTAAGGCCTCAGTATTAAGATCTTTACATCACCAGATAGAAAACGAAAATGGTTTTATTCAGGACTGCGAACTTGAGTCTAACCAAATGATATCGGGAAAAGTGTTAGGGTAAAATTGCAGGATTGTGTGTTCCTGCTTGTGTGTGAAAAGTCTAAGGCCTCATCGTTTTGATGGGGCTTTGACATTTACAGACCTTTTGTCATCTTCAATTTTTGCTTTTAAATAAAATCAATTAGTTTTCAAAATAAGGAATGGTGTCATCCGAAATTGCATCCTTCTGTTGCCAATACGGCAAGGTCACAACTCTACCATCTTTTGATTTTAATAGTCGACCAAAAATTGCGTTGATAGGATTGAATCGTACGTCCGTTACACCAATTGTAAATGTTTTAGGAAGTTCTGCAAATTGTTCCGGTGTCATGCCTTTTGGAGGAACACTTTCACCAACTTCAACTACATATCCATTAAAGACCAACAAGTCTTTCAAAAACTGAATACGTTTTTCATCTACATACTTTTCAACGATTGCACAGCGTACGCCATTCACTTCTTCGCAAGTATGATGTTGATTGATTGCCATTTCAGATTCCTGAGCTTAATGAATAAATATAATCGTACACGACACCGAAAAATCCCACTGCTAATATACCAACGATGCAAATGACAATAACTATTTTTGAAGACCCTCCGGAAGGCACTGCTGTTAAAATATCCGGAGCAGGGTCAATGAAAGCAGCTTTTACTATTCGTAAATAATAGTAAAGAGATACAATCATGTTTAACGCTGCTATGATTATCAAAGTATAGTTCCCTGTTGTAGCTCCTGCTTTTAATAAAAATAATTTTCCAAAGAATCCGGCTGTTGGAGGAATTCCTGCAAGCGAGAACAACCCTAATGCAAGCGTCCAGGCAAGTAGCGGATTTGATTTTGAAAGTCCTCTTACCTCTGAAATCGTTTCTTTTCCTTTTTCTTTTAAATCAGCAATCACGGCAAAGACAGCAAGATTAGAAAGCATATAAATCAAAACAAAGTAAACAGAAGATGACATTCCTTCTACCGAACTTCCTGAAATTCCAATGAGAATAAAACCTATTTGCGCAATAGAAGAAAATGCCATGAACCGTTGCAAGTTGGTTTGACGGATTGCAAAAATATTTCCGACTAACATTGACGTAACACTCAATACACAAATCAATAAATACCAACCAGGAACAAATACTCTGAAGACTTGATAGAGAACAGTAACCATTACAAATACCATTGCTGCTTTACTAATCACTGAAAGAAAAGCCGTTACGGTTACCGGTGATCCTTCATATACATCGGCTGTCCAGAAGTGAAATGGTACGACAGACAATTTAAACGCTAAGCCGGTAAAGAAGAAAACAAATCCGGGAATATATAGAACCGATGAAACCGGATTCCCTGAAAGCAATTCAAAGTTAAAGGTTCCTGTTGCTCCATACAATAGAGAAATACCCATGAGCATTATTCCGCTTGCAAAAGCTGAAGAAAAAATCATCTTCATGGCTGCTTCCGACGATTTTCTGTTTTTCAAATCCCAGTTACACAAGGCAGCTAATGGAATCGCACTTAATTCCATTGCCAGATAAAACATCAACATGTGACCGGATGAAATCATCAGAAACATTCCCAGTAAACAAGAGGTGATTAAAAGAAAAAACTCTGTCAGATGCTCATTCTTTTTTATCCATGAATCGGCCATGAGAAAAATTAACATCATACCTCCATTCAGCACATTCTTTTCAAAAACAAACAAGTCATTGGTAACATACATATTACCAAATGCACTTCCTGTTTTATTCATAAACAAACCGAAGAGGAAATTTAAAAACCAAATTCCCTGAATGATCCGAAGGTTGTTCTTCCCTTCTTCACTCCCGAATATTTTCATCAATAACAACATCACCAGGATGGCAATGAGCATGAATTCATGTTTCATTATGAAGATAGATTCCATCATCATTTAAGTAGTATAAAGTGATTCAAAATGGAAGCTGTTCCTGAATGAATAAGTTCATTCACTGTAAATGGAATTAATCCGATAACAAGTATTGCTGCAATTAAAACGCCTGCTGCCAATCGCTCATTCCAGGTCGCATCTTTTAATGTTTCATATTTCGGATTGACAATCTTTCCCATTAATGCAAAACCGGATGCACGAAGAATATAAACGGCTGTCACTACAATTGACATACAGGCTAATATTGTAGCTAGTTTATAAAACATTCCTGAACGCTGCCACGAACCGACAAAGATGGTCATCTCTGCAACGAATCCGCTTAAGCCTGGCAATCCAAGCGAACATAAACCGGCAATGATAAAGACTGTTGAAATAAACGGAAGCGTCTTCATCAATCCGCCCAATTGTGAAACTTCCCTTGTGTGAGTTCTTTCGTATATCATTCCTATTGCGGCGAAGAAAAGTGCTGTCATTAATCCGTGTGAAAGCATTTGTAACACTGCTCCATTAATAGAAGCCGGTGTCATCATTCCTATTCCAAGAATGACGAATCCGCAATGACTGATGGACGAATATGCATTCATATACTTCAAATCCGTCTGCATCATCGTTGCAAATGCTCCGTAAACAATCGCTATCAACGCAAGAATGATTACCAGCGTTGAATAATGTTCAGCTGCCTGTGGCATCAACTGAACGGCAACTCGAAGACAACCATATCCTCCTAATTTCATCGATATTCCTGCAAGAAACATAGATGCTGCTGTCGGTGCTGATGAATGTCCGTCAGGAACCCAGGTGTGAAAGGGAAATATTGCAGTGAAAATTCCGAAGCCGAAGAACAATAATGGAAAAACAAACAGTTGAATGGTCATCGGTATTGAAGTACCTGACAATCGAATCAGGTCAAAGCCACCATCGGTCGTTGTAAACAATACTAACATACCAACCAAAACCAATGCTGAACCTCCCATTAACATCAAGGCCAGCTTGCGCGCACTTTTTTCTTTTTCTCCACTACCCCAAATTCCGATCAACAAATATTTTGGTACAACAGCAATTTCCAAAAAGAAAAACATGCTGAATAAATCCATTGCAATAAAGAATCCATAAGCCCCGGCACTCAGTACCATAAGTAGAATAAAAAACTCTTTCTTCATTTTCTCCATCTTCCAGGAGACTAGTACTCCGGCAAATACTACCAATGCTGTAAGCATTAACATGGACAGAGAAATACCGTCAATTCCTATGTGATAACCAATTCCCAATTTTGAAAACCACATCACCGATTGCTCAAATAAAAATGCTCCGGGTAAAGGTGGTTGCTGGTAATATAAAATGGTCAACACTAACACTAATACTAATTGAAGTGCTGCACCGGCCAATGCTAAAATCCGTGCATAAGCATCCTTGCTGATGAGAATCAACAATGCAGCTATTACCGGAGTAATCAAAAGCAGGTTTAAATTCATATGACCGGAAATAGATTACCTAATAAATAATGAAACAAAATCAGAATCCCAATAACGCCTCCGAGAAACCACATGGCATATTGTTGAACTTTTCCGGATTGAATAACTGAAGTCGTAATTGAAAAAACTTCCGTTGCTCTTCCTACTGTTGTATAGAAACCGTCTACAATTTTTTTATCAAACCATGCTGCAGGTCTACCAATAAATTTAAAGATGATATTTTTCGTGATGAATAAATAAATTTCATCTATGTAGAATTTTCCTTTTATAAACTGATATACAACTCCCAACCGGGATGCACTCTTTTCTGCACGACCTTTTTCTTTGTAAAAATAATATGTTGCTATCAGTATGCCCAATAATGAAACAGAGACGGGTAAAATTGAAAACGTCCAATCGTGTCCGCCTTCCATGGGTTCACCTGTCGCTGATACATACTGACCGAATGGAATCAATCCTGCTAATACAGTTCCTATCATCAGCACTACCAATGGTAACCGCATCCAAACATTTCCTTCGGCCGGATGATGTGCATCGTGATGTACTTCTGTCTTCGTCGGAGTACGATAAAAAATACTGTAGAACAACCGAAACATATAGAATGCAGTAAATCCTGCTGTAATTAATGCACCTGCGAAAATCCACGGTGATGCATGAAAGGCTGCACTTAAAATTTCTTCTTTGGAAAAGAATCCGGCAAATGGTGGTATTCCCGAAATAGCCAGACATGCAATCAGAAAACAAAGATGTGTCAATGGTAATGCTTTCCGCAATCCGCCCATGTCATTCGTTTCATTGCTGTGAATGAAATGTATAATGGTTCCTGCGCAAAGGAATAACAGTGCTTTGAAAATTGCATGGGTGAATAAATGAAACATAGAAGCTGTGAAACCTTCTTCCATTCCATATCGGGCAACTCCCAGACTGAACATCATAAATCCGATTTGCGACATGGTGGAATAAGCCAGCACTCGCTTGATATCGGTTTGTGTACAGGCTATCAATGCTGCAAATCCGGCAGATATCAATCCGACAACAGTCACTACATCCAATGCAACCGGACAACTCATGGCAAATATCGGAAACAATCGCGCGACAAGATAGACTCCGGCAACTACCATTGTTGCTGCGTGAATCAATGCTGATACCGGCGTCGGGCCTTCCATGGCATCGGGCAACCAAATATGCAATGGAAACATTGCAGACTTTCCTGCTCCGCCTATGAAGACTAGTACCAATCCCCATGTTAGTGCTGATGCGCCCATGAATGATACGGATGCAATATGAATTAACTCAGCTGATGAATGATCTGTCAACCGACTGATGATAGTCGGAATGTCCAGACTTTTTGAATAGTATGACAACACTAAAATTCCTGCAAGGAATCCAAGATCGGCAAAGCGGGTCACGATGAATGCTTTTTTCGCAGCACGAACTGCTGAAGGTCTGTCGTAGTAATATCCGATTAACAGAAAACTACTGACACCGACTAATTCCCAAAATATGTACGTCTGGAAAATATTTACAGCCATTACCAAACCTAACATGGAAAATGTAAAGAGCGATAAGAAGGAATAATATGTATTGAATCGTGCTTCTCCTTTCATATAGCCCAATGAGTACAGATGGACCATCAAAGAAATAAAAGTAACGACCACCAACATCATCACTGAAATCGGATCAATGAGAACTCCCATGTTAATGGTCAACTCAGGAGTAATGTTCAACCATTGGAAATTAAAATACGTTTGAGCTAAGTAAACACCATTTACTTTTCCTACAATGAAAAAATACTGATACGCTGTTTGAACTGATAATAAAAATGAACCGAGAAGCGCAGTTGTCCCTAACCATCCGCCAAAAGGATTGCGCGTTCTTCCAAACAATCCCGAAATAATAAACGAGACGAAAGGCAATAATGGAATCAGGAGAAGTATTCGTGTATCCATCGTTTATAATTTCATAGTATCTGTATCATCCACATCCACTGAACGGAATTGTCTGAATAAATTAATAAGAATAGCAATTGCCACAGCGGCTTCAGCTGCTGCAATAGCTATGACGAAGAGTATAAAGAAAATTCCTTCGTTGTTCTCAGGATATAAATACTTGTTGAAGGCAATGAAATTTATGTTGACGCTATTTAAGATCAATTCAATCGACATGAGCATGGTAATGACATTTCGTCGGGTGAAAAATCCGTACATGCCAATGAAAAACAAGGCCGCACTCAATATCAAGAAATCCTGAAGGTGAATCTGGCTCATTCTTTCGTCGGTTTAAGTGCAATAACAATACAACCTACCATAGCTGCTAACAACAATATACTGATCACTTCAAATGGTAATGCAAATCCGCCTTCGCCTGTTCCCAGCATTTTTCTACCAATAGCAGGTAGTGTTCCATCCAATGTTAATTGTGTAGGAAGAAAAAATGTTCGTGTAAATAAAAATACCAGATATAGAAACCCTGCAATAGACAATCCCGCTGCAATTCCTTTTCTCGTTGGATCAGCAAGCGGTAAATTACTTCCTGCTTGCTGTGTGAGGAAAATGGAAAATATAATCAGCACCACTACTCCACCGACATAGACAATGATTTGAACGGCTGCCAGAAACTGCATGTCCATCCAGAAATACAATGCACCAATTCCTGCAAGTGAAAACAATAACCAGATCGCCGAGCGAAATATCTTCCGTGTTGTTACTGCTAAAATTGCAGTAACTAAAATAAATGAGGCAATGCAATAAAATGAAAGTGTGTATAAATCCATCATTCAACACCCTCCATTAATTTCGAACCAGGTTCATTCAATGTCTTTGTAAGTTTTGAGCGGTCAAATACACTATGCTCAAAAGTTTGCGCCATTTTAATTGCATCGGTCGGACATGCTTCTATACACAGATTGCACATCGTACACAATTCTAAATGGTAGATAAATGTATCCAGCGCTTTTTTCTTTTTTCCTTCCGGAGTAATGTCAAACTTTGTGATGATTTTTATCGTTCCATTCGGACATGCAAGTTCACATGCGGTACAACCGGTACACCGGTGTTCATTGCTTTCCGTATGCGGCATGACGACTTCTCCTCTGAATCGTGTAGGCAAATTCATTGTCGACCGATTCTCAGGATAATTTTGTGTAATGATTTCTTTGTGATGCAAAAAGTAATAACCTGTTCGCTTCATTCCTATTAGCAAGGAACGAGCTGCATTAAATA
>JAYSPU010000333.1:0-12484 GCA_043721935.1 Bacteroidota bacterium
TACACGCATCACTGTGAACCATAAGGTAGAGGAACCATACATTCAGGCAATATTGAGTGAATGGCGGCTATATGTAAAAACTTTTCCTTTTCGTCCGAAGATTGCTGAGTTGCATTTTGGAGGAGGTACACCAACCTTTTTTAGTGCTAAAAATTTGGCCATTCTTCTTGACGGTATTTTTCAACATGCCGATAAGAGTGAACACTTTGAATTTAGTATTGAAGGCCACCCGAATAATACAACAAGTAATCAACTCAATGTATTGGCTGAATATGGATTTAACCGCATTTCTTTTGGTATTCAGGATTTTGATCCGAAAGTTCAGGAAATAATTAATCGTCGTCAGAGTTTTGAAAAGGTAAAAGCTGTTACACGAGATGCAAGAGAGGCGGGCTTCACATCTGTTAATTATGATTTAGTGTATGGTTTACCTCTTCAGACCGAAAGTAGTGTTGCATCAACTGTTGAGCAGGTAATAAATTTGAAGCCTGACAGGATTGCCTTTTATGGTTATGCACATGTACCATGGATGAAACCGGGACAAAGGAGATATTCCGAGGCAGATTTACCGGATGGCGATGTCAAACGTCGGTTATATGAGCAATCTCGTAAGGCTTTTGAGGATGCAGGCTATTATGAAATAGGGATGGATCATTTTGCACTGCCTACTGATGAATTATATGAAGCTTCGAAAAATGGAAAGTTGAATCGAAACTTTATGGGTTACACAACAGACTCAGGTGACTTTTTACTTGGTCTTGGTGTATCATCTATAAGTGATACGTGGACATGTTTTGCTCAAAATGTAAAAATAGTAGAAGAGTATTACTCACGAATTGAAAAAGGAGAGTTGCCGATTTTCAAAGGTCATTTGTTAAATGAAGAAGATCAACTCATTCGAAAACACATCCGGAATATCATGTGCCGGTTTGAAACTTCGGGAAGTGAAATTTCTTTTGAGCATCCTATCTTTGCTGAAATTCTAACCCGACTCCAAGAACTGGAAAAGGACGGTCTGGTTGCGATCTCTCCGGGGAAGGTAATCGTGACTGATTCAGGGCGGGCTGTTGTCCGAAATATTTGTATGGCTTTCGATGTCAGACTTTGGCGAAAAGTGCCGGTAACGGTTTTGTTTAGTAAGACCGTTTGATTATTTAGTTTAAATATGCTTTTAGCAAGTTCGCTTGTCTGGTTCGGATTTTAGTCTGTGAAATGAACTATCCATACTTTTTTAATAATGTTTATCTTTGCCCCGCCTTATGCGGTACTTGTTTTTCCTTGCCTATTTATTATCAACCTTAATTGTTAAGGCTGAAGGAAGTATATCTCTTGTAGACGATACACTTCCGCAAGGTGTACAGTCGCGTTTTTTGGTTTTCCCATTTGCCATAAAGTCGCCTGAGACAAAGGTGGGTTTTGGATTGGCAGGTGCTTTTTTCTTTAAAGCGAAAAAAAACGAAAAGGATATCCGAACATCCGATTTTAGTTTACTTTCTCTTTACACGTTAAGAAAGCAATTGGTACTTGTACTAAATTCTTCTGTTTTCTTTCCCGGCGAAGAAGAAATTTTGCGATTTCAGGGATCGTATAGTTTTTATCCGGATCGCTTCTGGGGCGTCGGTAATTATTCAAACAATGATACAAGAGAAGATTATAAAATACGGCAATATTTCTTTAATCCACAGTTGCTGTTTCGTGTTTTGAAAAAGTGGTATATAGGAGGTAATCTGGAGTTTCAGCGTGTGTACGATTTCGAATATGATAAAAATGGAATTTTTGATCGTGATCAGGTCGTTGGACGCTATGGAGGCATTACTTCAGGAATTGGTTTGTTATTTACCTGGGATACCCGAAATAATGCATTTTCACCTAGCACCGGATTTTTTGCCGAATTAAATACTACACGGTACAATCACATTTTTAACAGTGATTTTGATTTTGTGTCTCATACATTTGATTTCAGAAAATTTTTCAGACTACACATCAAGACTGTTCTTGCCACCCAGGCTGTTTTAAAGTTAAGTTCCGGAGACGTTCCCGTTCGTAATTTAGCACTAATAGGTGGCCCGGAATTGATGCGAGGTTATTGGAAAGGACGATGGGCCGATAAAAACATGTTAGCTTTTCAAGCAGAGGTGCGACACTATCTATTCTGGCGACTTGGTGTAGTCGGTTTTGCCGGAATGGCTCAGGTAAGTAATAGCACAGAGAATTTTGCCATAAACGAATTTCATTATTCTTTCGGAGGCGGAACTCGTATCCTTCTTCAGGAAAAAGAAAAACTAAACCTCCGTATTGATTATGGATTTGGCTCTAAAAGCTCCGGACTTTATGTTACGTTAAAAGAAGCTTTCTAAATTTAGATGTCTGTAGTCAGATCGAAAGTATCTAATAAATTTGACATGGAAGGTTAGTCATTCACAACATATGACATTTTCATTTCCTTATTCATGTTTTCTAAAAATTCAATTGTCGCCTGATTTATTATTCTATCGTAATACTTCAACCTGACATGTGTCATCTCTTCATTATGATAAACGTCACCTGATATTTTCCTATTCAGTGTCATTTTTGAAGTTAAATTAAATTAGGTTGGAGTCAGCACTGAAAGAACAAGTGGCATGTTATCACTGTGGTGATGAATGTATTAATTCAATTATTTCCTTTAGTAATAAATCTTTCTGTTGCGAAGGATGTAAATTAGTTTTTGAAATATTGAATGAAAATAATCTTTGTTCTTACTATACGTATAATTCTTCTCCGGGATTTTCTCCTGATGTTAATGGTACGCAAAACCGATTCGGGTACCTTGACAATGATACTGTAATCGGGAAGTTAATTGGATTTACAGACGGGACCACTTCCTCGGTGAGTTTTTATATTCCTCAAATGCATTGTAGTAGTTGTATCTGGCTACTTGAAAATTTGAATCGGATCAATGCAGGTATTCAGCGTACACGGGTTAATTTTTTACGAAAGGAGGTGATGATTTATTTCTCGCCTGGTATTCTTTCTTTGCGAAAGCTTGTGGAGATGCTTGCTACCATCGGATATGAACCGGCAATTAATTTAAATGATCTTGAAAACAAGAATGTAAAAAAGAAGGACCACTCTCGTACTTATCGACTTGGAGTAGCCGGTTTTTGTTTCGGAAATATGATGCTGTTTAGTTTTCCGGAATATTTTTCTCTACAAGGATCGTCTGATGCTGCTTTTGGAAAAGTTTTTAATTATATAAATCTTGGATTGTCTTTACCGGTTTTTTTCTATTGCAGTGCTCCGTTTTTTAGATCGGCAGGAATTAGTCTGAAACAAAAGTTTTTGAACATAGATGTTCCAATTGCGCTGGGAATTCTGGTGATGTTTATTCGAAGTGCAATTGAAATCATTTCCGGATCAGGTGCCGGTTATATGGACACCATGGCCGGACTCGTTTTTTTTATGTTACTCGGTAGAATGTTTCAGGATAAAACCTTTGAAACACTTTCCTTCGAAAGAGATTATAAATCGTTTTTTCCAATTGCCGTCATGTGCAAAAAGAATGGCTGTGAAATAGCAGTACCTGTGTCAGATTTGAAACCTGGTAATATTATTTGTATACGTAACGAAGAGTTAATTCCTGTTGATGCATTTGTCAGAAACGGAGAAGCTAATATTGACTATAGTTTTGTTACAGGAGAATCAATTCCTGTGTATAAAAGAAGAGGAGATTTAATTTATGCCGGGGGCAAACAATTAGGCTCTTCAATTGAACTTGAAGTTGTGAAAGAAGTTAAGCAAAGTTACCTGACACAGTTGTGGAATAATGATGTTTACAATGAACAAAATTTAAAGTCGGGGTTTGAGCAATTGGTGAATGAAATAAGCCATTATTTTACATTGGTCATTGTTGGTATTGCACTTTGTGCTCTTGGTTATTGGTTTGTAGAAGGGAATCCTGCACTCGCATGGAATGCTTTTACAGCCGTATTGATAATAGCTTGTCCTTGTGCGCTTGCAATTTCTTCTCCATTTACATTGGGTAATATTCTGCGATTATTTGGACGGAAAAATTTCTATTTAAAAAATTTCGCAGTGATTGAAAAACTTGCTCATATTGATACCATTGTCTTTGACAAAACAGGCACATTAACATATTCTGCTGATGTATTTGTAGCATTCCATGGAGAACTTTCTAAAGAAGAAAAGATACTCGTAAAATCTATGGTTGTACATTCTATTCATCCTTTAAGTCGAATGATTGATTTATACCTTGATAAAATTAAACCGGTAACTGTTAAGGGTTTCAAAGAAATGCCGGGTAAAGGGATGCAGGCAGTTGTTGACAATAGGAAAATCACGATAGGTTCAGCAACCTTTGTTAAGGTGGAACAAACAGTTAAAGTTGATGCACTTTCTACTGTTTATGTAAAGGTAGACGGTATTGTCAAAGGGTATTATTCTCTAACTAATCGCTATAGGAACGGACTGCAGCAGGTTGTCGATCTTTTAAAAAAGCGTAACTATTCGTTAAGTGTAATGAGCGGGGATTCAAGTGGAGAGAGCGATAACTTAACTTCAATATTTGGTTTGGGTGCTTCGCTTCGTTTCAATCAATCTCCAGTTGAAAAATTAAATGAAATAAAAAAACTGCAAGCTGATGGAAGAACAGTCTTAATGATCGGTGATGGGCTAAATGATGCCGGTGCTCTCAAACAAAGTGATGTCGGAATATCTATTTCTGATCATGTAAATAATTTTTCTCCTGCTTGTGATGGAATCTTGGATGCAGGATCTTTTTCATTATTACCCGGTATTTTAGATGCCAGTAAATACAGCAGACGTATTATAGCAGTAAGTTTCATTATTGCTTTAATTTATAATGTAGTCGGTCTTTTTTTCGCTGTTCAGGGTTTGATGAGTCCTGTTTTCGCAGCCATCCTAATGCCTTTAAGCAGTATTACTATTATTTCATTCACGACAGTCGCGGCACGACTGTTAACCCTTAGAAAATTAAATACATGATTTATATCATCCAGTTTGAATGATATGTGTCAGATACAACTCAAAGTGATCCGGATATTTTTGAGCGGTAATGTCAATAATATTTTTACTCATCCTGTTCAGCTTAATACTCGCTATCGGATTTCTCCTTGCTTTTATTTGGAGTGTTCGGGATGGGCAATATGATGACGATTATACTCCGTCTGTCAGGATGTTGTTTGAAGATACCATTCCTGCTGCTAAAGCGACAACTGCAAATTCAACCGAAGATTTATGAGAATAGAAAGATTTAAATACGATAATAAAATTGTCCGGGATTTCGCCATTGCAACCGTAATTTGGGGATTGATCGGAATGTTAGTCGGACTTATAGCTGCGCTTGAATTGACAAGTGCAAGATTTAACCTTGCACCTTTTTTAAGTTTCGGACGTATCCGTCCTCTACATACAAACGCAGTCATTTTTGCTTTTGTAGGGAATGGAATTTTTATGGGTGTTTATTATTCCTTGCAACGTTTGTTAAAAGCAAGAATGTTCAATGATGTACTAAGTAAAATTCATTTCTGGGGGTGGCAATTAATTATTGTTTCAGCTGTTCTTACACTTCCAATGGGTATTACTACCAGTAAGGAATATGCAGAACTGGAATGGCCGATTGATATATTAATCACATTGATTTGGGTTGTCTTTTCTATCAATGTATTCGGCACTATCATCAAACGACGGGAACGTCATTTGTATGTGGCCATTTGGTTTTATATTGCTACTATAGTTACTGTCGCTGTTTTACACATTGTAAACTCCATGGCAATTCCGGTTTCTCTTTTTAAAAGCTATTCTCTATTTGCCGGGGTTCAAGATGCATTAGTTCAATGGTGGTATGGGCACAATGCAGTTGCATTTTTTCTTACGACTCCTTATTTGGGCTTAATGTATTATTTTATTCCGAAAGCGGCTGAAAGACCGGTCTATTCGTATAAACTTTCTATTATTCACTTTTGGGCACTTATTTTCCTTTACATCTGGGCTGGACCACATCATTTATTATATACTTCGCTTCCTGATTGGGCTCAATCGCTTGGTGTCGTATTCTCAATCATGTTGATAGCTCCATCATGGGGAGGAATGATTAATGGGTTGTTAACACTTCGTGGTGCATGGGATAAAGTAAGAGAAAGTGTAGTACTTAAATTCATGGTCGTTGCTGTTACGGCTTATGGTATGGCAACCTTTGAGGGTCCGATGCTTTCGTTAAAGAGTGTAAATGCCATTGCTCACTTTACCGATTGGATTGTTGCTCATGTTCATGTTGGTGGTTTAGGTTGGAACGGTATGTTAACCTTCGGAATTTTATATTGGTTGATTCCGCGTTTATACAGTACAAAAATTTATTCAAATAAATTAGCAAGTTTCCATTTCTGGATTGCTACGTTAGGAATTATCTTTTATGCAGTTCCATTGTATTGGGCGGGATTTACTCAAAGTTTAATGTGGAAAGAATTTACTGCAGATGGTGTTTTAAAATATCCGAATTTTCTTGAAACAGTTGTGAACATTATTCCAATGTACCAGTTGCGAGCAGTAGGTGGTAGTTTGTATATCATCGGTGTAATAGTAATGATTTACAATTTATACAAAACTGCAAAAGCCGGTTCCTTCATTGCTGAAGAAGAGGCAGAAGCACCAGCTCTTGAAAAACTAACTGTAGAGCCAAAGGGTCACTGGCATCGCTGGATTGAACGCAGACCTGTTCAATTGTTGCTTATGAGTTTGGTAGTGATTTTAATTGGTGGAATGATTGAAATTATTCCGATGATGACCATTAAATCGAATATACCTACAATTGTCAGCGTGAAGCCATATACGCCTTTAGAATTGCAAGGGCGCGATATATATATTCGTGAAGGATGTTACACTTGTCACTCTCAAATGATTCGACCGTTCCGTTCGGAGACAGAGCGCTATGGGGAATATTCAAAAGCCGGTGAGTTTGTTTACGATCACCCGTTTCAATGGGGTTCGAAACGTACCGGTCCGGATTTAGCGCGAATCGGAGGGAAGTATCCTAACTCCTGGCACTTCAATCACATGTTGGATCCAACGATCCTTTCACCGGGGTCTATTATGCCTCCATATGAATTTTTAATTCACGATGACCTGGATACATCGTCAACTCCTGCTAAGATTCGCGTGATGCAAAAATTAGGTGTGCCTTATCCGGATGGTTTTGATCAACAAGCCAATGCAGCTCTCGTTGAGCAGGAAAATGCGTTTGTCAAAGATCTGGCAAAAGCAGGTATTAAAGTAAAGCCGAATAAAGAAATCATTGCCATGATTGCTTATTTGCAACGCATGGGAACAGATATTAAAGTAAACAGAACAACTCAAAATTAATTAGCATGTTTAAAAATTATTTAAAAGGAATTGAAGGGATTGGAAACTATCCGTTGTTTTCGCTGATCGTTTTCTTTTTATTTTTTGCTGTTGTATTTATTTGGGTTGTAATGGCCGATAAAAAACATTTGGCTGAAATGAGCAAGTTGCCTTTAAACGATACTATATCATCATCTACAAATTTATAAGAATATGAAACGAATTGCATTGGCATGCGGTGGTATTTTTTCCTTGATTTTATTGAATCTTGAATCGTTCGCGCAGCAAGCGGTTCCTGAAACTGTTACTCAAAATCAATATGAAATTCCACAGATGTTTTTTGAACCGGTAACCTATATCTTTTTATTGATGGGATTCATCATCCTGATGACTATTTTAATTCTGTCAAAAGCTATTTCTGTTTTAACAAAAGAGTTAGAGGAGAAAGTAGTTTCTGAAATGGTTCAGGTAAGGACAGAACATGTTAAAGTTGCATCCTTTTGGTCCCGATTGATGGCTTCTCTTTCACGTTCTGTTCCAATAGAAAAGGAAAAAGATATCATGCTCGATCATAATTATGATGGAATACAAGAGTTAGATAATCAATTACCTCCTTGGTGGAAATATGGTTTTTATCTCACAATTGTATTTGCATTTGTTTACCTAACCGTTTATCATGTTTCAGGTACAGGTAAATTGCAAGTTGCCGAATACGAAGAATCCATGCAGAAGGCTGAACATGAACGTCTCATTCGTATGGAACATTCTGCTAATTATGTAACGGAAGAAAATGTAAAAATGATAACTGATCCCGGTGAATTAGCAGATGCCAAAGATGTCTTTCTAAAGAATTGTGCTAGCTGTCATGGAAGCCATGGTGAAGGTGGAGTTGGACCTAATCTGACAGATGATTTCTGGATCCACGGTGGTGGTGTTAAAAATATATTCAGGACGATTGCTGAAGGAGTTCCCGCTAAAGGCATGATTAGTTGGAAGTCGCAAATGGCTCCTAAAAAAATTGCAGAACTGTCAAGTTATATTTTAACATTATATGGAACAAAACCAATCGGTGCGAAAGAACCGCAAGGTGAAAAGGGGCAGGAAGTAGCTAATCCGGTTGCAAAATCGGATGGTGATACGCTGGCTAAAGTTAACTCAATTAATAATTAACTGAATGGAGAATCATGGAAACCATGAAGAATTCCGTGACCATGTGACTACTATTAGCAGCGAGGGTAAGAGGAGTTGGTTGTATCCCAAAAAACCGTTTGGTAAATATTATAATAAAAGAGCGATTGTTGCCGGTATTCTTCTAGTATTAATGTTTTCCGGATCGCTTATGAAAATAAACGGACACCCACTGATGTTGTTCAATGTTCTTGAAAGAAAATTTATTCTTTTTGGAATTCCTTTTTGGCCGCAGGATTTTTTTCTTTTTGTTTTGGCTATGCTAACTTTTTTTGTCTTTATCATTTTATTCACTTCCATGTTTGGCCGGATCTGGTGTGGTTGGGCATGTCCTCAAACCATTTTTATGGAAATGGTATTTCGGAAGGTTGAATATTGGATTGAAGGAGATTCGCAACAGCAAAAAATATTAGATCAATCAGCCTGGACGATTCGGAAGATTCGAAAAAAGATTTCAAAACACGTTTTGTTTTTTATTCTATCCTTTATTATTGCCAATACTTTCCTCGCTTATATCATTGGAGTTGACAAGTTGCAATTGTTGGTTACGGAAGGCCCGTCGCAACATTTTAGTGGATTGATGTCAATAACAATCTTTACCGGAATTTTCTATGGAGTTTACGCTCGCTTCCGTGAACAGGCTTGCATTGTAGTATGTCCTTATGGTCGGTTACAAGGTGTATTGCTGGATAGAAATTCATTGGTAATCGCTTACGATTATAACAGAGGTGAGCCCAGAGGGAAAATGCATAAAGGAGAGGAAAGAAAAATTGGCGATTGTGTCGATTGCCATTTATGCGTTGCTGTTTGTCCTACAGGAATTGACATTCGCAATGGTACTCAATTAGAGTGTGTGAATTGTACAGCATGTATTGATGCCTGTGATTCAATTATGGATAAGGTTGGCCTTGAGAAAGGATTGATTCGATATGCAAGTGAAAATAATATTGCAGATAAGTCAAAATTTATTGTAACACCGAGATTAATTAGCTATTCGATTGTGCTTACTGTTTTACTTGGAACTCTAATTACTCTGTTGAGTCTTCGTTCAGATACTGCTACTACTGTTCTTCGTACTCCGGGTCAATTGTATCAAATAGTTGATGATCTCCATGTAAGTAATTTGTATAATATTCACATGGTAAATAAGACATTCAACGCTATTGATTTTGAATTGCGAGTGGAAGGCCGTCGGGGAGTGATCAAATTTGTTGGAAATGATTTAAAACATGTAGGAATGGATGCTATGACTTCCGGAGTATTTTATGTCATACTGCCTATGACTGAAGTGAAACAATTAAAAACGCCTATTTCTATAGAGGTGATTTCAAAAGGGAAAGTGATGGAGACAGTACAAACGAATTTTTTAGGACCAACTACAAACTAATCATGAAATTTAATTGGGGAACAGGTATTTTTATTTTCGTTGTTTTATTTATGGTGTTCATATTGTCATTGGTTTATAAATGTTCAAAGCAACAGGTAGATCTGGTAAGTGAACAGTACTATGACAATGAAATAAAGTATCAACAACATATGAACAGGGAGTCCAATTCACTTGGCCTTAAGAATGATATTCAAATTGAGCAATCTGAATTTGGTTTGAGTGTATATTATCCGAAAGACCTGGATAGGAATTTATTGTCGGGAAAAATTGAGCTGTTTAAACCGGATGATGCACAAAAGGATTTACTAGTGAATGTGGTTCCTGATGAAGAGAACACTCAAAAAATATCTAAGCAGTTGTTGTCAAAAGGATGGTGGATTATCAAAATTAATTGGTCGGAAAATCGAACACTTTATTATTTTGAAGATAAAGTGCTCCTGAAATAATTTCTGTTCTATTTATTATTTATTACAAACAAAATAAACGTGTTTCTTCTCTCTGCTCTTATTGTTGGATTTCTAGGAAGCTTTCATTGTGTCGGTATGTGCGGTCCTATTGCATTAGCCTTGCCAACAAATGATCGTTCGCGGATGGGATTCATTTACGGTCGATTCCTTTATAATCTGGGTAGAATTACGACGTATAGTATTCTCGGTTTAATAGTCGGTCTGGCCGGGCATTCGATTGCTTTGGCCGGATTTCAAAAAACGGTTTCAATTGCTTCAGGAGTGATAATTCTTGGAGTAGTTTTACTTCCATTGATCTCTTCGAAATTAAAAATTAATGGATTGTTCATTTATCAACTAACGAGTAAGATTAAAATTCTCTTTAAAAAACTTTTTACCCTGAAATCTAAGTATACATTGTATTGGATTGGTGGAGTGAACGGTCTTTTACCTTGTGGCTTTGTTTATCTGGCATTGATGTATTCCTTTAATGGAACCTCTAAATGGGATGGAATGTTCTACATGTTTTCTTTCGGACTTGGCACCTTGCCGATGATGTTTGGGCTTTCTATGACAGGAAAAGTATTTAATGGACGCTTTCACCCTTATATCAGAAAAGCAACGCCTTATATTGCTGTTATCATGGCTGCTTTTTTAATCGGTAGAGGGTTGCTCATTCAAAATCAATCGTGCTGCCATCATTGACTATCCGACTCAATAATAATAAGAATAGATATTTTGATTTTTATGAATAACTTTAGCTGGTCATAATGATTTTAAGAACAACTTTAAAAAAAAATTAAATGTTTCAACTCGCAACAAATGTTTCCGTTGCCATCCTTCTCTTGAGAACCCTTACAGGGGTGTTATTCTTTTTTCAGGGATATGACAAAATATTCAATATCAAAATTGACAAAGTTGTCAATATATTCACGAGTCCCTATGATTCACAGATCAGAATTCCCGTATCGGTTTTGAAACCAATAGTATTTTTATCTTCCTGGATTGAATTTCTTGGTGGAGCTTTTCTTTTTCTTGGTTTTTTTAAAACATACACACTTTATTTATTGAGTGCAGATTTGTTTTTTGTAGCCTTTGCATTCAGTGTGATAAAGCCAATGTGGGATATGCAATATTATTTTCCAAGACTTGTTTTTATTTTATTATTACTTGTCATCCCTTCTTATTGGGATCTTTTTAGTTTGGATAACATTTTAAATCTTAGATTCTGAAATGCGGATTTCTAAATTGTTGACTTTTCCGGCAAATAAAGTGTGTTCTTAATTGAAAAGAAAAAACCCTTCAACCAGGTACAAGTTGATTGAAGGGCAAACCACACAAAACACTAGTTACCCCTAATTAGTACTTTTATAAGGAAGGTAGTTTACATTAATCGTAATGTGTACTTCCTTTGATATTTTATCCTTAACAACTGAAGGGATCAAAATGTTATAATCGGCTAATAAAATTTTAAAAACAGAACTTCCGCTATCTAATTTACCATTTTTAATGATTAAAGTTCCTGTAGTTTGTACTTCTTTTGACACACCATGTAAGGTTAGTATGCCTTTAACTTTAACCGGATAGGATCCATCTTTTTGAAAATTTATTGAAGTCGGATCGACAATATTTCCTTTGAAAGTTGATTTCGGGAATTTGTCCGACTCTACATAGTTTTCATTGAAATGCTCTTGCATTAATGAACGATCAAAATTGAACGCTTTCATTAGAATAGCAAAATCAAGTGAACCGGTAGTAATATCTAGAATTGAAGTAGCTTTCTCATTAGTAGCTTCAATATTTTCCATTGATGATGTCGCACTGAAGTAAACCTTTCCATTTTTCGTGAAAAACTTTGTTTGACCGAAGCCTGTAGTGATAATTAGTAAAGTGACAACTAATAAAATGGATTTTTTCATATCGATTGACTATTTTTTTTCTTTTGTCAAGAAACTTAAAATTAATTTTTTGATTTTTCAGAGACTACACAATCGACCATTACGACATCCATTAATATTCCTGTGCAAATCCCTTTGATACTTACTTGGTCTCCTTCTTTTAATCTACCGGTGTTTAACTGATGTCTGGGGTCAAATTCACATAAGAT
>JAYSPU010000334.1:0-1934 GCA_043721935.1 Bacteroidota bacterium
GAGATAATCGTGCTTTACTTGCCAAATATAGTGAAGGAAAAAAAGTGCTGAATACATTTGCATATTCCGGAGGTTTCTCCATGTATGCCTTGAAAGCAAATGCATCGTTGGTTCATTCCGTTGACAGTTCGAAGAAAGCGGAGAAAATGGCTCTGCAAAATGCAGAGTTAAATGGCGTATCAGACCGTCACGAATTTTTTGCAGCCGATGCATTTGACTATCTGAAACAATCCACGGATAAGTATGATCTTATTATTCTTGATCCGCCCGCATTTGCCAAGCATCTCAATGCAACAGATAAAGCAATGATTGGTTATCGCAATTTGAACACAGAAGGATTTAAGCGAATCGGCAAAGGCGGAATTATATTTACCTTTTCATGTTCACAAGCAATTGATAAAACATTATTCAGAAAAGTTGTCTTCCAGGCTGCTGCGCAAGCAAAACGAAACGTTAGGGTTCTTTATCAGTTATCACAAGGACCGGATCATCCGATAAACATTTATCATCCGGAAGGAGAATATTTAAAAGGACTGGTATTATCGGTCGACTAATCACTAGCCTGTGCAAGTACAAACATCCTATAAAGACATTTGGAAAATTGCGTCTCCGGTAATTGTCGGCAGTATTGCTATGACCATTATTAATATTACGGACACTGCGTTTCTGGGCCGTGTTGGTGAAACAGAATTGGGAGCATCTGCAATCGGCGGAGTACTCTATTTTGCATTTGCAATGATTGGCTTGTCAATAGGAACCGGTGCTCAGATCATGATAGCACGACGGTCAGGAGAAAGAAAAGACGGATCGATTGGAGAAATAGTAGATCACAGTATCTACATCTTATTTGCCATAAGCGCTTTTCTGTTTCTTGTATTAAGATATTTAACTCCACTCGTACTTCCCCATATTCTGAATTCAGAAAGATTGGTAGAAGCTACGATTCAGTTTCTTGATTACCGATCATTCGGCATCTTCGCCTTGATGCTGGGAACAGTTTTCAGATCATTTTATGTAGGCATTGCACGACCAAATATCTATGCTGTATATTCATTTATCATGGCAGCGTTGAACTTTGTTCTCGGTTATGCATTTATTTTTGGACACTTTGGAATTTCCAAAATGGGAATTACAGGAGCCGGACTCGCCTCTTCAATAGCAGAATCCTGCGGATTGGTTTTTCTTGTGTTCTACACAGTCATCCGCAAAGACGTAAAACACTTTCAACTATTTCGATTCAAAACATTTCAAAGGGAATTAAATAAAAAAATAATAACATTATCTGCTCCGCTTGTCGTTCAAAACCTTTTGTCTATGGGATCCTGGTTTATCTTTTTTGTATTCATTGAGAAACTTGGCGAACATGAATTGGCCATGTCAAACATTGTCAGAGGTGCTTATATGATCAGCATGACACCGATATGGGGATTTTCAATCGCTGCAAATAGTATGATCAGCAATGTTATCGGACAAGATCGAAAAACGGATGTCATGCCACTGTTGAATAAAGTATTGCAGCTAACTCTTGGCGTAGCATTGATTATGATCTTATTGAATGTTCTTTTTCCCATTCAATTATTAAGAATTTTTACCAATGACATGCAATTGATAAAAGACTCCATGGGCTGTTTAACCGTAGTTGATTTCTCCATGCTCTTCTTTTCATTTGCATTGGTTGCCATCAGTGCCGTAAGCGGAACAGGAGCTACACAAGTAGCCTTGAAGATTGAAATAGTAGCTATTCTTGCCTATCTCGTTTACAATTATTTTGTGACCTTTGTACTGAAAGGATCGGTTGAATTACTCTGGTGTTCGGAAATTATTTACTGGTCACTTACAGGATTTGCCTCCTATTATTATGTCAAATCAATGAAGTGGAAAAATATTCTGGTTTGATATGATATTTGCTCCAATTAAAATCAGTAATTCAATCA
>JAYSPU010000335.1:0-3400 GCA_043721935.1 Bacteroidota bacterium
AAGCTTCATAAGAAAATTGCAAAAAATCAATTCAACTTCAACGACTTCTTACAGCAGATTCAGCAGATCAAAAAGATGGGGAATATGAAAGACCTGTTAGGTATGATTCCCGGAGTTGGAAAAGCGGTGAAGGATGTTGATATCAGCAACGATTCATTCAAACACATTGAAGCAATTATTCATTCCATGACTATGGAGGAAAGAGAAAATCCAACGATCCTCAATGGTAGTCGTCGTAATCGAATTGCAAAAGGTAGTGGAACATCTATTCAGGAAATTAATAAGCTCATCAAACAATTTGATGAAATGAAAAAAATGATGAAGATGTTTTCCAATAAAGATCAGGCTGCAAAGTTGATGCGAAACATGCCGGGGATGCGTAGATAAATTTCAAATAAAATAAATACTAATACAAATCGCTTTTCATGATTTTACTGGACGGAAAAGAAGTAAGCGCAGCCTATAAAATTGAATTAACTGCAGAAGTTCAGGAACGGTTGAAGTCCGGTCAGAGAGCACCGCATCTTTGTGCTATTTTAGTTGGTAACAATGGCGCTTCTGAAACATACATTGCCGGTAAAGTAAAAAATTGTGCAGAAGTTGGATTCACTTCTTCGCTTTTCCGTTTTCCGGATTCTGTTTCAGAGAAGGAATTGCTATCCAAAATTGAAGACATCAATGCGAATGATGAAATCGACGGACTAATCGTTCAGCTTCCTCTTCCTGATCAGATAAATGTTCAGAAAATGACGGAAACAATTTCTCCTCATAAAGATGTAGACGGATTTCACCCAATCAATACAGGACGAATGGTGCATAACCTCCCCGGATTTTTACCTGCAACTCCGTATGGAATTTTATTGATGCTTGAACATTATAAAATTCAAACCTCCGGAATGCATTGTGTCGTGCTTGGCAGAAGTAATATTGTCGGAATGCCAATGAGTATTCTGATGGCAAGAAATACAGTTCCGGGTAATTGTACTGTCACACTTTGCCACAGTAAAACAAAAAATTTAACAGAAGTATGTAAGTCTGCTGATCTGGTTATTGCTGCACTTGGCAAACCACTTTTTGTCAGTCCGGAAATGATAAAAGAAGGAGCAGTAGTCATTGATGTTGGAATTACCCGGATCACTTCTGCAACAACAAAAAGCGGATTCAAAATTGTCGGCGATGTGGATTTTGAAAATGTAAAAGACAAATGTTCCTACATCACACCCGTCCCCGGCGGCGTCGGACTCATGACCATCATTGGGTTGTTGAAGAATACGATGACGGCGGCTCGGGGGAAGTGACAAGTGATAAGTTAATAGTAATAAGTTGAAATGTCCAATTCTTAATACCTAATACTTAATACACATTCAAGTAAACAGAAACAGAAACAGTGTACTGTTTACAGAAACTGACCAACTGCCAACTGACCAACTATGTTGCAATACCCAATCATGGAAGATTTCAATACCGTTCAGGGCGAAGGGTATAATACGGGGAAAGCTGCCTACTTTATTCGCTTAGGTGGTTGTGATGTGGGTTGTGTTTGGTGCGATGTGAAAGATTCATGGGATGCTAATGCTCATCCGATGATTGAAGTGGAAGCTTTAGTTGCTAAAGTAAAAGCAGCAGGAGCAAAGCGAGTGGTAATTACCGGTGGTGAACCTGCTATGTACGATCTGCAACCAATTACCGATGCTTTTCATGACGCTGATGTAGAATGCTACATTGAAACCAGTGGTGCGTATCCAATTTCCGGAACATGGGACTGGATTTGCGTTTCGCCCAAAAAATTCAAAGCGCCAATCAAGGAAAGTTTGTTGCTTGCTGATGAATTGAAAGTGATTGTTTTCAATCAATCAGATTTTGACTGGGCAGTAAAACATGCTGATTCTGTTAAAAAAGACTGTATACTTTTTTTACAACCTGAATATTCTGTTTTCAATAAGATCATACCTTCCATCGTTGAGTATGTGAAAAAAAATCCGGAGTGGAGAGTTTCATTGCAAACACATAAAGTGATGAATATTCCCTAGTTGATTCTGTTTTTTTACATAGTCGAATCAATAGGAAACCGGATACAAAACACAATGATTCAAAAATTATTTTCAATTACGTTTCTTCTTTTTACACTCTCTTGTGTAGCTCAGCAGAAGGAATACACGAGCTCTGTTCCAAAGGCAGTGAGAGCTTTTGACGAGGGATTGAATTTCTATAATTCCCGAATGTATCAAAAGGCTTTAGGTGAATTTGACAATGCTATCAAAGCAGATTCAAATTTTGTAGAAGCATACATGCTCAAAGCAAATGTGTATGCTGATTTGAAAAATTATACTGAAGCGATTCGATATTACAATCTGGCAATTCTTCTTAAACCGGAATTTTTCCCAAACAATTATTATTCACTCGCAAAAGTAGAACAAGCGAGTGGAAAGTATGGTGATGCCAAAGGACATTTCGAAACGTTTCTCACTTTCCCAAAAATTAATAAGACATTAAAAGGTCGTGCTGAAGCAGGTTTGCAAAATTGTGCATTTGCAGAACAGGCAGTTAAACTTCCTATTCCTTTCCAACCAATTAACATGGGTGACAGTATTAATTCGCCGGGAGGAGAATATTTCCCAACCATTACTGCTGATGGAAAAACATTTTTATTCACCCGTCGATTTAATAAACAGGATGAGTATGGAAAGATGCTCGATCAGGAAGATTTTTTCATTTCACACTTAACACCAAAAGGTTGGTCAAAAGCATTGCCATTGGATGAGTTAAATACAAATGGAAATGAAGGCGCTTCTTCTTTATCTCCCGATGGACAATATTTATTTTTCACTTCCTGCGAAGAGATGTTAATAAAAACGCGTGCAACAAAAGGAAGTTGTGATCTGTTTCTTGCAAAAAGAATCAACGATAAATTTGTCAAGCCACGAAACCTGGAAGTACCTATCAATACAGGTTCCTGGGAATCTCAACCTTCTTTTAGTTCTGACGGTCGAACATTGTATTTCATTCGCAGAATCAAAGAAGCAGACGGAAACACACATACAGATATATTGGTTACATCCATTGGCGATAATTCTCAGTGGACTGAACCGGTTTCTGTTTCTGATAAAATTAATACGAAGTCAAACGAGAGCGCTCCGTTTATTCATCCTGATAACCAGACTTTGTACTTCTGTTCTGATGGTCATCCGGGAATGGGAGGATTGGATATTTTCATGAGCAGAAAACAAATCGATGGAAGTTGGGGAGAGCCGATTAATCTCGGTTATCCGATCAATAGCATTGACGATGAATCAAGTTTGTTAGTGAGTCCGGATGGAAAACTGGCATACATTTCTTCTGATCGTTCCGGAGGATTTGGAAAAGAAGATTTATATCAATTTGAATTGTATGATAAAGTAAG
>JAYSPU010000336.1:0-2757 GCA_043721935.1 Bacteroidota bacterium
GAACATTCAAACTAAAACAACAGGTTACAAATAAAATTTTGTTATACACTATTAAATGTAAAAAATAATTTCAATTAAACTGATTTTCAAAAAATAAATGTAGGGTAAGAGGCTTGGCAATAGAGAAATCATAACATTCAAATCTCTGAATCATCAAGATTATCCTACCTTTACGAAATGTCAGGTAAAAACAAAGATCAACAGGAAATTCTATCCAAATTAGGTATAACTGAACTGAACCAAATGCAGGTTCAGGCTCAAAATGCAATTGAAACCCATGATGAAGTTGTCCTGCTCTCTCCTACCGGAACCGGTAAAACCTTAGCTTTTCTATTGCCAATAATCGCCCGACTGGATAAAACAATTGATCAGGTTCAGGTACTTATTCTGGTTCCATCAAGAGAATTGGCTATACAGATAGAGCAAGTAATCCGGGAAATGGGAAGTGGCTTTAAAGCAACTGCAGTATACGGAGGAAAATCAGGAAATAAAGATAAGATACAATTCAAAAATCCCCCGGCCATTCTTATCGGTACTCCAGGAAGAATCGCCGATCACATGAGAAGACAAAACTTCATTACAGATAACATTAAAACACTGGTGCTGGATGAATTTGACAAATCATTAGAGATTGGATTTGAAGTAGAGATGAAAGAAATAATCTACACGCTTCGTTCAGTAGAAAAGAAAATACTTACCTCAGCAACACAGCGAATAGAAATTCCTGAATTTGTTGGATTAAAAAATCCGGAATACATTAAATATGAAGGAAGCGAAAATGCACAATTAACTTTAAGAACTATTGTGTCTCCAACGAAAGATAAATTAGCTACGCTGGTTAATCTGATCGGACACATAGAAAAAGGAAATGGCATAATATTTTGCAACTTCAAGGACACTATTCAAATAGTAAGCGATTACCTCACTCAAAAGGAAATAAGTCACGGCTGTTTTTTCGGCGGGTTAGAACAAAGTGATCGTGAACGAGCATTGATTAAATTCCGCAATGGAACAAGCCGATTTTTAGTCGCTACAGATTTAGCTGCAAGAGGATTGGATGTACCGGAAATGGATTTTATCATACATTTTGAATTGCCCTCGAAAAAAGTAGAATTCATTCATCGCAATGGCAGAACAGCACGAATGAACAGCAATGGAATTGCCTATATTCTAAAATGGGAAGGAGAATCACTTCCCGGATTTATTGAAGGATCAGAGGTGGAACGAATTCAATCGAACCAAAGTCCTGTTCAAAGTGAATGGGAAACATTGTTTATTTCCGGAGGCAGAAAAGATAAAATATCAAAAGGAGATATTGCAGGATTATTTTTAAAACAAGGAAATCTGAAGAAAGACGAATTGGGTTCCATTGAATTAAAACAAGATTGTGCTTTTGTTGCTGTCCCGATCGGTAAAACACAAACACTGATTGCTCAGCTTAACAACAGCCAATTGAAAAACAAAAAAGTCAGAATTACTCTTCTTGCTTAACAGTAAAGCTAGTCATCCAAAATGGTTTAAATACAGGATGAGTGGCAGAATGAAATATTCATTACATCATGCAAAATTTCGATTGGACAACGTTTACTAAAAGGATTACAATAAAATCTTCTGTGTCCAAAATTTATTCTGCCTGGACAAAGGCATCAGAAATTGAAACATGGTTTTTACGTTCATGCAATTTTTTAGATCCAAATAAATACATTCTTTCGAAAGATAATTCAATAAGTGCCGGTTGCACCTATGAATGGAGTTGGTATTTATATGATGTAGTCGAAAGTGGTAAAATTACTCAGGCAAATGGAAAAGATTTTTTACAATTTACTTTTGCAGGTGATTGTTTAGTTGACATCCAACTTTCAATGAAAGGAGAATATGTTCTTGTGGAACTGACACAAAGAAACATCCCAACCGACAATGATTCGAAGCGAGGAATACGCTTAGGATGCGATTCAGGATGGTCATTTTTTTTAGTTAATTTAAAATCTTTTTATGAAAATGGAATAGATCTGAGAAATAAGAATTCTGACTTTCAAGGATTAATAAATAATTAGTGCGTGAGTAGTTTCAAGCAGAAAAAAATCTCTAAACTTACCGGATAAATTTATTTTTTTACAATTCATAATTTTCAATCATAGACCTCTTAAACAACTTTAAATACAATTTTCCTTTCCTGAATTACTTCTCAAAACAATTAAAAAAAGGCTACCTTTAGTTTTCCACTCTAAATTAGAAATATTATGAGCAATAAAGTAGTTCATTTTGAAATCCCATGTGACAATCCGGAAAAAACAATGAGTTTTTTTGAAAAAGAAATTTCCGGTGTAGGAAAATCTACAGCAGAACAATTGAAAGTAATTTCTCAAACATCCTGTAAAGCACTTTCGAACATGGGACCACAGATTTAATGGATTAATAGTTAGGTAACCAATGACAAGATATACTGTGTCTATCATGCGGCTAATGAAGAAATGGTTCGCGAACACGCAAAACAAGTAGGATTCCCGGCGGATGAAGTAAATAAAGTTTATACCGTCATTGATCCTTCTACGTCCGAATAAATTCCACACTAAAAACTACACAAATAAACTATATGAATTCCGAAAAATTAAAAAGTCTGCAAGCGCCCATTAAAGAAAAATATAAAGTACAACCGGAATCTGCAATGATCACCCTGAAAGCAGAAGGGAAAATAGGAGAAGGGATCTCATGTAAAATAGAAACCGGGAAAGCAGTTGTTGAAGCGGGACTACATCC
>JAYSPU010000337.1:0-3799 GCA_043721935.1 Bacteroidota bacterium
CTGTAGTTGTCATTATAGATCGTTACAAAATATAAACCATTTTCATTTCCTGAGAGATCTACATTATGTACATATCCGGCAGGGTTCTCAATTTTTTCATCCCGCACTATTCTACCCACTGCATCAGTTATACGAACCTTCAGGTTCTTGCTGATTGTTGGTGAAGTGAACATATCAATTGTAATTGTTCCTTCAGAAGGATTTGGATATACGCTAAAATTGAAATCAGGTACGTCAGAAATACCGTTGATAACTTCAAGGCAACCATCAGAAGTAAATAATGTGCGGTAATAAGCATTGATTGCTGAGAACATACGGGAAGATTGTCCGGCAGTAAACATGTTTAAACAATTGTCATCGCTGTAATCCATGTAATTCATATACATAATGCCGGGTGAAGCAGTCGCACATGCATCAAGATGTGGAAATGTAAAACATCCGTACGTCGCATCTGCCTGATTTTGTGTGTCAGCAACATAATCTGATCCTGAGCAAGAACCGCCATCATCGCCCCAGATGTGATATAAACGGAAGCAATGTGATATCTCATGTGTACAAGTTCTGCCCTTGTTATAAGGGGGAGATACTAAACCGGTGCGTCCAAATGAATTGAAAATTACAACTACTCCATACGTATTAGTATGTGTCGTAGATGGAAATTCTCCATACCCTAAAATTCCGCCACTCATGTTACACACCCAGATATTTAAATACTTATTTACATCCCATGCATCTAATCCACCGGTTGTATACGATTTTACTGCATCGTCCTGAGAAAAAGAAGAGAGTGTTGTCAAACGTCTTTCAATTCCATTGGTAACATTACCACTTGGATCACGACGGGCAAGACAGAATTGAAATTGTGTAGAAGAAGCGACACTTCTGAAATCCACAGGAGTGCTGGTAGTGTCTGCATTTCTTCTTCCAAAATCTTCGTTCAATACATCTATTTGTGATTGAATCTGAGCATCTGAAATATTCTGTCCGGCAGTTTTATAAACAACGTGAACAACAACAGGAATTGTATATACAACATTTGATGTTCGGGCAACCTGGCTATTAGCCGATGTTTGTTGCAAAAGCTGTTCATCTGCAATCATTCGTTGAACGAGAGATGGATCTTTAATTTTTAAGTCTTCCATGTGGCTCATTGTTCCACATTTTTCAGGACGAGTTGATTGAGCGTATGTTTGGATCGCAGAAGCCAAACATAAAAAAGACACGAGTACAAGTTTTAATTTCATTTATCAGTTTTTAATTGAGGCACAATTTAACAAAAAGTGAATACAACTATTTGTTACCAGGATGAAATTACAATTTCATGATGTTTAATGCAATTTAAGGTCTTAAATGGAGTTTTTTATAGAAATCTGCCTTCGGAATCTCATTTACAAGTCCAACAGCGTAATTGTCCAAAATCATGTCTTCTATTGCAATTCGGATTAACCGAAGTGTTGGTAAACCGACCGCTGCTGTCATTTTTCTTACCTGCCGATTTTTACCTTCAGAAAGACTGATTTTTAGCCATGAAGTAGGAATTTCTTTTCTGAATCTTACAGGAGGATTTCTTTCCGGAAGGAAATCAGGTTCGCCGACATGTTCAACTTTTGAAAGAAGCGTTTTATATCGCTTTCCGTTTATACTTAATTCCACTCCCTTCTCAAGATTCGTCAATGATTCTTGTCCGGGTAAGCCTTCAACTTGCGCTAAATAAGTTCTCCAATGCATATTTTCCGGAGCAAGTAAACGATGGTTTACCCGAGGATCATTGGTTAGAACTAATAAACCTTCACTGTCAGCATCTAACCTGCCGACCGGATATACATCAGTAGGAAATTTAAAGTCCAGATCTGCTAATGAAGGATGATTACCTTCACGAGTAAATTGTGAAAGCATTTGAAATGGCTTGTAAATGGAATAATATTGAAACACGATCGTTAATTAAGTCTTCAAACAAAGAACCTGTTTCTTTGGCTTAAATACAATCAATATCTTTGAATAAAAAATGATACAAAAGATTCCAATAGTTGTAGCAATTGCTCTCTCAATCGGCCTCCTATCAACTTCATGTAAAAAAGATTGCTTAGCCGGTTCCGGAGGAGGTTTAACTTTTGTTGTGAAGTTAAAACATCATGGCGCTATCATTCCAAATGATTCACTTCGGCCTGATACAGTATGGGTAAAATACAATGCACTCACCTGGCAAAATCCACCATCAGATTATGATGCACGATTTATCGGAGAGTTTCCTGAAGATCATGTTCACGTTACACAAATGAAATGCGGAGATTATTTTATCTATGCAGCCGGTTTTGATGCATCGATTAATGAACAAGTACGAGGAGGAGTTAAATTTTCAACGGATGGTAAAACTTTAGAAAGTCAGGTCGATATTGCTGTAATTGAATAAAAGGAATTATGAAGGAAAGATTAAAGGTGAAACTTCAGGTATTGTTCCTTCTTTTTTTGGGTACATTCGTTTTCGTCTGTAAAAAAGAAAATAAAAGTCCCGAAGGCTCTATAGAACTTTAAATTGAAGTCACCCACCACAATCGTTATATTTCAAATTTAACTGTGAACATTAACTTAACTATGTTTGAAATTCAGGGTAGAGATTCTGCGAAATATGTAATCAACATTTGACCTATCAAAATGGAAAGTTAATCGTCGAAAAACTTGCACCGGCTTCACATTGCCTATTTGCTAAAGGATTTGATATCGTTGCCGGCGAAAATGAGATTTGATATATTCAGGTAAGCTTTAAATTTAGTGCCGTTCAAAATAATAAGGTCAACATTGTACTCTAAGAAAGTGAATATACTAAATGAAAAAAAATAGTCTACTTTATCTGTTAATTACCGTTGGTTTTATTTCATGTAAATATGAAAAAGTAGAACCTGATTATGTCGGCCTTTCAAATTTTCCTCCAGAAGTAGGTAAAATATTGGTTACAAAATGTGCAACACCATCTTGCCACAGTTCAGAGAGCCGTGACGTTGCAGGTGGATTAGATTTCTCCTCATGGGATAATTTATTCGACGGAGGAAGGAATGGAAGCAGTGTCATTCCTTTTGCCGATGCCTATAGTTACCTCCTCTACTCTATTAATACTGACTCTGCGAGAGGTCCGACATTAACGCCAACAATGCCTTATCAGGAAGCACCGCTATCAGAAGGAGAATATAATTTACTAACAGATTGGATTCGAAATGGCGCCAGAGATAAAAGCGGATTTGTTAAATTTTCAGACAACCCAAATCGATCGAAAATTTATATTTGTATGCAGTCATGTGACAAAGTATATGTGCTGGATGCAAAAAGTAAAGTGATCATGCGGGTCATTAGTGTTGGTAACAAACCGAACATAACAGAGGCTCCGCATCTTGTCAGAGTGTCACCGGATGGACTTTACTGGTATGTTGTTTTTTATTCAGGTGATATCATTCAAAAATTCAGAACATCGGATGACCAATTGGTCGCAGAAGCTTCAATTGGACAAGGTGATTGGAATACGGTAATTTTCAGTCCTGACGGCAAAAAAGGATACGTAAACGGTACCGGTCTTCAAACTACCGCTGTAGTTGATTTGGAAACGATGACGTTTGAACGAAATTTAACGATGGATTTTCCACATGGAGGATTTGTAACACCGGACGGACATTACCTCTACCTCACGAGCCAGAATGGGAATTTTATTAATAAGATTGATTTGTCTACAGGCACTTACGATACAGATCCGGTAGTACTGGTTCCCGGACAACAACAAACGACCAGTTCGTCGTACGATCCTCATGAAATG
>JAYSPU010000338.1:0-2603 GCA_043721935.1 Bacteroidota bacterium
TGCAAAAAAACGAGACCGCTCGACTAGTCCTTCGGCAAGCTCAGGACTGCTCGCGGAGCGTCATCCTTAACTCGGCAAGTCCTTCGACAAGCTCAGGACACATCCTTGATCAAGCTCAGGAAAGCTCGCAGAACATGATATTAAAAATCAACGATTTTTTTAGTAAACCAACTTCTTAACCATAACAGTTGAGCTAACATAATAAAAAAGTGCGCTTGCAAGAACAGCGAAACCGGCACCTAATAATTTATAGGCTGGTACAAGGAAAAAGCCACTGATCAATAAAGCTGCAAGCGTTCCAATAAGAATAAATAGATATGTGTTTTTATTCCCGGTAACAACTAACGCTTTCCCGTTTAACCAACTCAATGAATTCAACAATTGAGCAACAATCAGAATAATCAAAAGCCATTTTTCTCCTGCAAATTTATCTCCGAACAATAAAAGAATTTGTTTTCCGATGACTAACAAAATAAATGCTGCAGGCAAAGCAATGCTCAGAATTCTAAAAACACCATTTCGAAGGTGCTCGAGTATTTGTTTTTTTCGTTTCTTAATGGCTAAATCCAAAAGCAAAGGAACACTGATCATTGTTACTATAGAACCGGCAATGGAAACAAATCCTGTTAGTTTTAACGTGACAAAAAAGTAACCGGCATTGGTATTATCAATGAAATAACTCAGCAACAAGATACCGGAATTTGCAATCAGAAAATTTACCAGATCCGTCATGAAATAGATGCCGGAAGTAGCGGTCCATTTAGTACGCGAATAGTGAGCTTCACTTTCATTCTCTACTCTGATTTTATTCAACTTACTCCTGAAAATTAAATACAATAATACCGTTGTCAGAAATGCTATCATCAATACAGCATCAACTGTCAGTTTTTGATTTTCATAGTAGTAATATAAACTTCCTAATAGTGTAATAAATGGCAAGGTCACTGTAATCGGCACGACGGTTTTATTTCCTTTTAGCTTTCGCACAAAAAAATTAGCTTGTTTGAGCAAGGTCAAAAACGGCAACATTAAAATTGCCCAGAAGAATGCTTCAGCAAAAGCTATATTGAATTTTTTTGAAAAGGCTAATAAGAAAAAGAAAACTCCCACCGCACAAATTACAGAGGTCAATGCAAGGCAGCGATTCGAGTAACGGATAAATCCTTTTTGCAAACCACTTTTTTCCGCTCCTGCATATTGTGTAAGAAAAAATCCTGCGGCTGAATCAAAACCAAAGGTGCTAATGACAACAAGCAATCCGATAACAGTTGTGATGACGGCAAAATGCCCGAAGTGACGAACCCCCATGAGTCGCGACAAAAGCATTTGAATGGAAAAGATAATCAGTAATCCTGCAACACGTTTCGCAATTTTTTGCAAAACAAGTTTAGTCGGAAGACTTTGCGTATCCAATCCGGTTTTCAATTTATCTTTTTGAAAGGCGATTCCACTCATGCTTTTCTATTTCAATTGTAAGGCCTGACAATTTATTTTTTCGCTCCGCAAAAATCAAGAACAATTTTTTCTCCGCTTATGGCTAATGATCTGAATTCTTTATGTGCCACTAAAAACACAAGCATATCTGCTTCCATCACTGCTCTAAGTGTATCGGTAATTTCAAGTTCAGCATGTTTCCGAAGATTCGGTTCAACAGCCATGACTTTGAAATTTTGTTTTTCCAATTCATGATAAATCTCAAGTGCAGGAGATTCTCTCATGTCATCTATATCAGCTTTATACGCCAAACCCATGCAAGCAATAACCGGTTTACGCTTGTACGTTTTTTCGAATTTCTTCGCTGCTTCTTTTATCTTTTTTAAAACCCAAATCGTTTTGTTGTTATTGGTTTCGCGCGCAAGGCGAATCATCTTCGCTTCTTTCGGAAATGCTGAAACAATAAACCACGGATCAACGGCAATACAATGTCCGCCTACACCGGGTCCGGGATTTAATATTTTCACTCGCGGGTGTTTGCCTGCCAGATCAATCAATTCATTCACATCAATATCAGCTTGATCGCAGATGATTGACAATTCATTTGCAAAAGCAATGTTTACATCGCGGTATGCATTCTCTACCAGCTTGCACATTTCGGCTGTACGCGAATTTGTTTTATGCAAATCGCCTTTTACAAATAACGAATAAAATTTCAATGCAGCTTCTGTCGATGGCTCATCAATACCACCAATGACGCGATCGTTTTGTTGTAATTCATAAATGACGCTTCCAGGTAACACACGCTCCGGACAATAGGCTATCCATACTTTATCTTTCAGCTCCGGTCGCTCTTCAAAAACAAGTTCAGCCATTTTCTCCGTCGTGCCTACAGGACTTGTAGATTCAATGATCAGTAAATTTCCCGATTTAAGATGGGGAATAATCATTCGTGTTGCTTTTTCAACAAATGATAAATCCGGTTTATGATCAGCAGAAAAAGGTGTTGGAACAGCAATTAAAAATGCATCGGAAGGTGTTACTGTCGTGGATGCAGTGAGGAATTTTTTCGTTACAGCATAGTGTACCAATCCGTCGAGATCAGGTTCAACAATGTGAATCTTTCCTTTGTTGATTGTATCTACAACGGTTTTGTTTACATCCACGCC
>JAYSPU010000339.1:0-2547 GCA_043721935.1 Bacteroidota bacterium
TTATATTTATCATTGGCAGGATGGATCTTCAATGTCAACATATACTGCTACCCATGCTGGAGTTTATTGGGTAACAATAAGCAAACCAGGTTGTGTAAATGTTGTAAATGATACAATTTTAATTTCTGCTTCAGGCAATCCTATTCTTGATTTAGGAGTAGATACTTCTCTTTGTCCGATTAGTTCGGTGTTACTTCATGCAGGAGCAGGACAAGCAAGTTATTTATGGCAAGATGGTTCCAGTGATTCCACTTTTAATACAACTACTACAGGAACTTATTGGGTGATAGTTGCAAATGCTAATGGATGTTATTCACGAGATAGTATTGAAATTTCTGGATGCACTGGTTTAAATTCAAATTATGAAAATGGATTGTTTAATATTTATCCAAATCCAACAAATGGAATTATCAATTTACAATTCAATACATCAAATAAAATAAATGAGCCAATTCAAATAGAAGTAATCAATACACTTGGTGAAGTTTTATTTAGAAAAAATATAAGTGCAATAGAAAATTATCAAGCAATTGATTTAAGTAATTTTTCAGATGGAATTTATACAATGAAAATTAACTATCAAAATGGTATTGGTTTTTATAAGATGGTTGTGAGGAAATAGTCTTATTATATTTTAAAATTTCTAAAATGTAATTTATTTTAGGCCTCCATCTCCAGACTTCCTCCAATGAAGGAAGATGATAAATTTTACAGATTAAAAAGTATTCACTAAATCAATATTCAAACATTAAAAATTGGAATTTCTAATGTGCTCCAGTGTGAAATTAAATCAATTCCCTTCTCCTTTGGATAGGGGCTAGGGGGGAGGTTATTGTAAGCTATGAACTCCGAATTAATTTCGTATCTCAATTCTAAATTAAAAATCAACGAAGTATATACATCCTATAACTATCCAGCCTGAGTTCTGACATTTGAAAATAACAGCTATTTTTCAATTTACAAGTCATTGAACTGTTGTAATTTATATTTTATTTTTCCTGTTTTTACCGCACTAATCACTATTTTTAGGTGTGTTTTCTATAAGAAAAGTACGTACTTCTTCTGGCGCCATTGCTATTCAGGTAGTGATCTATCAAGGGCATAAGTCAAAAATCAAGAAGCATCTTGGCAGCAGTAAAGATGCAGTTGAGGTTTCTGTACTAATTGAGAAAGCCAAAGAATGGATTCACGAACAAACTAGACAGGGTTCACTCTTTATTGAACCACAACAAAAAATCTTATTTGTAGATCGTGGTGAATGCATTGGTGTAACTCATCAGTTTGCTAGACAATTTTTAATGTGTTGCATAAATGAATGCGGGTTATCAAGTCTAGATCCATTGCTGCTTGATTTAGTTATCATGCGTCTTATAGAACCAGCATCCAAACAAAGAACAGTAGAATTACTTTCACATTATTTTGGGATTTCATATTCACAACGTATTTACCGCAATATTCCCAAATTAATAAAACAAAAATCTTTAGTTGAGCAATATGCCTACAAAATAGCAGTAGATAAATTTAAAGAGCCCTTCTATTTTGTATTGTATGATGTAACTACCCTTTATTTTGAGACCTTTAAATCAGATGAATTGCGCATACAGGGCTTTTCAAAAGATAATAAATCTCAACAGCCTCAAATCGTTGTAGGATTATTGGTAACACAATCTGGTTTTCCTTTGGTTTGTGAAGTTTTTCCTGGTAATACATTTGAGGGAAAGACGATGTTACCCGTTCTTGAAAACTTTATGAATGAACACAAGGACGTTAAACCTATTGTAGTAGCTGATGCCGCTATGTTGTCGGAAGAAAGATTGACAGAGCTCAGAGCAAAAAACATCTCTTATATTGTTGGAGCTAGATTGGCCAATGCGAACCTAGATTTGGTGAAAAAGGCGAATGCATTTTTAGAGAATAAAAATGGTGCAAGTGCTCGTTTTACATCTATGCATGGCGATTTAATTTGTGAATTTTCCGACAAGCGATATAAAAAAGAATTGCATGATTTGAATAAGCTGATTAAAAAAGCGGAGGAATTAGTAGCCGAACAATCAATTGGAAAAACAGTAACGTTTGTAAAAAGAATCTCCAAAGAAAAAGTGGAACTAAACAAATCATTGATTGAAAAACGAAAACTTCTTTTGGGAATAAAAGGGTATTGCACGGATATCCCTAAGGAAAGTTTATCCAATGAAAAAATCATAGCACATTATCATAATCTTTGGCGAGTTGAACAGTCTTTTCGAATGAGTAAAAGCGATTTGGAAACCAGGCCCATCTTTCATCGGAAGGAAGATGCAATACGATCACATGTATTAATCTGCTTCGTTGCTTTAATCATTGAAAAATATTTAGAACTAGAAACAAAATTATCCTTACGCGACATTCGATTTCTAATCTGGAATATTACTGAAACACATATACAAGATAGATTAACAAAAGAAACCTTCACTTTCCGATCACCTACAAGTGATATTATGGAAAGTCCTCTTGCGAAATGGGTGAAAGAGTGGAAACTGATACCGCACTAAATGTCAGAAGTCAGGA
>JAYSPU010000340.1:0-2557 GCA_043721935.1 Bacteroidota bacterium
GAACAACGCGCTTTTCGACACATCAAAAACAACTTTCAAGATTGTATCGAATTGAATTCAGAAAGAATCTTGTGAGTTCACTCCCACTGTCCCTACTTAATGTCATCCAGCGGAACCTGTGCGTTTTTGCAATGTGCTTTTTCTTAGTACTTAGTACTTTATATTTAGTATTAAGGCAAATGGGATTAAGGAAGGTTACTCATCGATGCTTTCTGATCGCTGATCGCTCATCACTGATCGCTAAACGCTCATCGCTCAAAACGGACTATCCGGTTCGTTCGCCATATGTTTAAAGACAGCCTTGTCCATGAATGCGGGGAAAAATTTATTTAAAAAGACGGTCAGCTTTCCCTTTCCGGTCAGGATTAAATCCCGCTTTCGTTTTTTGACGGCTTTGAAAATGTGGGAAGCAACTTCTTCGGCTGACATCATTTTTGATTCTTCGCGTGGCGATTCGCCCTGCCTACTTCCATCTTTTGATAAAGACTTCTTGCGAATGTTTGAAGCGGTGAATCCGGGACAGGCTATGAGCACATGTAATCCTGTTTTCAGATTTTCAGTTCGTAGTGTTTCTAAAAATCCTTCCATGGCAAATTTTGAAGCGGAATATCCGGTGCGACCAGGCAATCCTTTTTTTCCAGCAATGGATGAAACACCAACAACTGATCCTTTAGTTTTCAATAAATAGGGCAATGCGAATTTGGTACAATAAACCGTTCCCCAGAAATTTACATCCATCAGATTTCGAATGACAGACAAATCCGTTTCATTGAAAACGGCTCGCATGGAAAGTCCGGCATTGTTAATTAAAATGTCAATGCGTCCGAACTTTTGTATCGTTTGATCAATGAGTGCTTTGCAATCTGCTTCCTTGCTTACATCACATTTTACGGAGAGAATATTTGGATTTTGTATTGACAAATCTGCTTGAATGTCATGCAATGCTTTTTCGTCACGCGCTGCAAGCACAACAGCATATTGCTGTGAAGCATATTGATACGCCAATGCTTTACCGATTCCGCTGCTGGCTCCTGTGATAATGACGACGTTCGTTGACAAGAAATTTATTTTAGTTGAAACAGATAGAAAGATTAGCGGTTACCCGAAACACATTTAGTCTTTAAATATTTTCCCCGGATTCAAAATACCATTCGGGTCGAACAACATTTTAATTCCTTTCATCAATTGCAATTGAGTTGAATTAAAAGCAATGTCCATGTAATTTTTTTGTACATATCCGATTCCATGTTCTCCAGAAATGGTTCCTCCAAGACGTACACACAATTCAAAAATTTCCCGAATGCCGAGCGGAACTTTTGTATTCCAATCTTCGTCTGAAATTTCTTCCTTGATGATGTTCACATGTAAATTTCCATCGCCTGCATGTCCGTAACAAACGCTTCTGAATCCGTACTTCGCTCCTATTGCTTTTACTCCTCTTAATAATTCGGGCAATTCAGCTCTTGGAACAACGGTGTCTTCTTCTTTGTAGATGGAATGTGATTTTACGGCTTCGCCAGCTGAGCGACGTGCTTTCCAAAGATCTGCTTTTTGTTGTGCTGTGTCAGCAAATAAAACTTCATCACATTCGTACTGATATAATAACTCACTAATTTTTTCACATTCTTTAAATAAGACATCACGATCGTTACCATCTACTTCAATTAGTAAATGTGCTTTGATATCATCTTTCAACGGAATTTTCACGTCCACGTATTTCATGACGTATTCAATGCAATCGCGTTCCATGAATTCAAGTGCTGACGGAATAATTCCTGCTCTGAAAATGGCAGAGACTGCTTCACACGCTTTCTCCGAACTGAAAAACGGAACCAACATCAATAAGTTTTCTGTGGGCAAAGGAATTAATCTGAAAACAATTTTGGTAATGATGCCCAATGTTCCTTCGCTACCGACAATGAGTTGAGTCAGATTATAGCCTGTAGAGTTTTTCAACACATTTGCTCCTGTCCAAATAATCTCTCCGGTTGGCAACACCACTTCGCAATTCAGCACATAGTCTTTCGTCACACCGTACTTAACTGCTTTTGGTCCGCCTGCGCTTTCAGCTAAATTACCTCCGAGAAAACAACTTCCCTTACTTGCAGGATCCGGCGGATAGAACAATCCTTTTTCATTCACCGCTTCCTGAAATACCTGATTGATCACTCCGGGCTCAACGGTAGCTTGTTGATTCCGCTCGTCGATCTGAATTATTTTATTGAAACGATTCATCGCTATGACAACACCACCGTGAACCGGCAATGCACCACCGCTTAATCCTGTTCCTGCTCCTCGTGGCGTAACCGGAATTCTTTCGCGGTTACAAATGCGAAGGATGCTTGAAATTTGTTCAGCGTTTGTTGGACGGATGACAACATCGGGATAAAACCGAAGGTCTTCCGTATAATCTTTTGCATTTTCAGCCAACACTTCTTTTTCGGTCAGCACATGCTCTGCACCTACGATAGACTGAAATTCTTTTAAGATGGATTCATTTATTTTTCCAAACTGCATACGTTTCTTTATCTCGATCTGATTGTTTTATTTTTCCTTA
>JAYSPU010000341.1:0-4392 GCA_043721935.1 Bacteroidota bacterium
TCTCCTGCCAGTCGTCCATGCAAAGCTAGAATCAGAAAAAGTATGCAAAACAAAAATGCGTTTAGTTTTAGCAAGGCATTGTTCACAAACGAAAGTGAGCGTTCAGACATATAGAAAGATTCTTTCATTTATTTAAAATCGGAGTCTTGCAGAAAAGTTTTATTCCGAAAATTGTTTTTGCAATTCAGTATGAACTGCATAGAATTCATGCATCATATCTTCTACAATCAATTGAATTGGTTTAATGTCATGAATAACTTCAACTGTTTGTCCTGCACACCACAAGCTATTGTAATTACCAGGTTTCACAGCATTTTGTAACCAGTCGAATCCTCTTTTTTGAATGAGCATTTTGAAATACTTTTTTGTACGTGGATTTTTACTCATCCATTTTTCAAACCGGTTTTGTTTCGTCCCGATTTTTTTTGCGAATTCTGTATTGATAATCGTACATGGAGTACCACTTATGCGGTCCGTCATGACAATATCACTCATGCCGGAATAGACAATTGCATTTTTATATTCCTGCGAAACCGGAGCTTCTGTTGATGCAATAAAACGGGTGCCGCAATAGGCCAGAGATGCACCGGCTGTTAGTGCACTGTACATGGCTCTTCCGTCTGCAATTCCTCCTGCGCCTAAAACCGGCGTGTCGGGAAAGTGTCGTTTCAACGTGTCGATTAAAATAGGCAATGGATATGGACCTGCATGTCCACCCGCTCCCTGACTTACAGCAATGAATCCATCGCAGCCATTTTCGAAACATTTTTTTGCATGTTCATAATTGGTGACATCGCAAAAAACGATACCGCCGTATGCGTGTACTTCTTCAATAGTTTTTTTAGGATTGCCAAGCGAAGTGATGATAACAGGGACTTTATATTGAACAGCAATTTCCAGGTCTTTTTCAAATGACGGATTACTTTTTTGGACGATAAGGTTCATTCCATAATTGCCCGGAAGGTGTCTTCGTCCTGCTGAAAACTGATTTAATTGCTCCAGAACAGCTTCTAATTCTCCTTTCTTTCTGTAATTCAGAGAAGGAAAACAACCAAGAATTCCTGCTTCCATAGCTTGTTTGATCATTGTAAAGTCGCTTACCAGGAACATTGGGGCCATGACCAGCGGATGTTTCAGGTTTAACCTTTTCATCAGTGGATTTGAATAGTGCAGCATGGAGCAAACATACAAAAAGCGGTGGATGCAACGCTTCAAGGTGCATGGACGTACATTTAATCTTAATAATTATCTGTTATTTTGTTCAAAAGCAATGAATAATTAGCTGATTTAGTTTGCATTCTGTCTTGTTAAAATGGCTATTTTGGCAAAAATATGAATAGACCGGTTCGGCATGTTGCAGGTATTGGTCATGATTGCTTTATGTCTACCATCACTCGTCTTTTTGATATCCCGTATCGCCAGAAAAAATTATTTCCGAAGAAAGATTGTCTTGCTTCGAAAGTAAATGGAGTTTGGAAGGTATACTCTATAGATGAATTTATTTCAATAAGTGAGACGTTTGCAAAAGGATTGCTGGCCGTCGGTTTTACCAAAGGCGATAGCATTGGAATCATTTCCGGTAATCGGCCTGAATGGAATTTTACTGACCTCGGTATGTTGCAAATTGGTGTGACGAATGTTCCACTGTACACTTCTTTGTCAGAACCTGAAATAGCTTTTATTCTGAACGACAGTAAAGCAAAAGCGGTATTAGTTGGAGATGCAAACCTATTGGTGAAAATTCAAAACGTTCGTTCACAAGTGAGCTCACTCCGGGAGATCTATACATTTGATCATATCAATGGAGCTAAACATTGGACGGCAATTCTAGATGAAGCAAAAAAATTCAGTGGCGATTTGGAAGCTATTCGTTCCTCTATTGCTCCGTCTGATATAGCAACGATGCTCTACACCAGTGGAACAACAGGAACTCCTAAAGGTGTAATGCTGATGCATTCCAATATCGTCAGTAATATTTTAGCTTCAGAAGATTTATGTCCGGTCGGTGCACAGCATCGGGCATTGAGTTTCCTTCCGCTTTGTCATAGTTACGAGCGAATGCTGACATACATGTACATGCATACCGGTGTTAGTATTTACTATGCTGAAAGCATGGATAAAATTTCTGATAATTTAAAAGAGCTGCAGCCACATGTTTTTTCTACTGTTCCGCGATTGCTTGAAAAAGTTTACGATCGTATTGTTACAAAAGGGAAAGAACTTAGCGGAATAAAAAAGGGTTTGTTTTTCTGGGCATTGAATTTAGGTCTGCGTTATGAACTCAATGGAAAAAATGGATGGTGGTATGAACTTCAATTAAAGCTTGCAAATAAATTAATCTTCTCAAAGTGGAGAGAAGCATTAGGTGGAAATATCAGAGTGATCGTAAGTGGTGGTGCCGCACTTCAACCTCGGTTGGCCAGAGTTTTTTGGTCGGCTAAAATTCCTGTATTGGAAGGATATGGTTTGACAGAAACTTCGCCGGTAATTTCTGTGAATAATTTCAAACCAAATGGAGCAGCTTTTGGCACTGTTGGTACGGTAATCAAAGATGTTCAAATAAATATTGCCGAAGACGGTGAAATTTTATGCAAAGGTCCGAATGTCATGAAAGGTTATTTTAATCGTCCCGATCTGACCGCAGAAGCCATCGACCGGGACGGATGGTTTCATACCGGCGACATTGGACAGATGATTGACAATCGGTTTTTGAAAATTACAGATCGTAAAAAAGAAATATTTAAAACGTCCGGAGGAAAATACATCGCTCCGCAGGCATTGGAAAATAAATTCAAAGAATCATTATTCATTGAGCAGCTAATGGTCATTGGTGAAAACAGGAGATTTCCTTCTGCTTTGATCTTGCCTGATTTTAATAACCTGAATAAATGGTGCGAAGATCATAATCTGCCTTCCGGAACCCGTGAAGAATTGATTAATCGTCCGGAAATTGTTGCAAGGATTCAAGAAGAAGTGGATCGGTTAAATAAAGAATTCGGTCAGACAGAACAAATAAAGAAATTTGCATTACTTTCAAAGGAGTGGAATACTGATAGCGGCGACCTGACTGCAACTTTGAAGTTGAAGAGAAAAGTCATTCTTGAACGTAACGCCGAGGCTATAGAAAAAATTTATGCAGAGTAAAATGAAAAGAAATATAAAAAATGTTGCTGTCTTAGGAAGTGGAATCATGGGAAGCCGGATCGCTTGCCATTTTGCAAATATCGGATTGAATGTTCTTTTGCTGGATATCGCTCCAAAAGAGTTGAACGATAGCGAAAAAGCAAAAGGACTGACGCTTGATTCGAAAGCAGTAAAAAACAGAATTGTTGACTCTGCTTTGCAAAGTACTTTGACATCTAATCCTTCAGCGATATATAAAAAATCATTTGCTTCCCGAATCCGGACCGGAAATTTTTCGGATAACATGAAAGACATTGCAACCGCTGATTGGATCATTGAAGCAGTAATTGAAAATATTGACATTAAAAAATCAGTATTTACCGAAGTGGAAAAATTTCGCAAACCGGGAACACTGATAACTTCTAATACATCCGGTATTCCTATTCACCTGATGACAGAAGGAAGAAGTGATGATTTTAAAAAACACTTCTGCGGAACTCATTTTTTTAATCCGCCACGTTACTTGCGTTTGCTGGAAATCATTCCCGGACCTGAAACTGATTCTGAAGTCATCGATTTTCTTATGCAGTACGGCGATGTTTACCTTGGTAAATCCACAGTAGCTTGTAAAGATACACCCGCTTTTATTGCAAATCGAATTGGTGTATTTTCGATTATGTCACTCTTGCATTTGGTTGAGAAGATGGGATTCACCATTGATGAAGTAGACAAATTAACCGGACCTGTTTTGGGTAGACCAAAATCTGCAACTTTTCGCACTTCTGATGTTGTCGGATTGGATACACTGGTAAAAGTAGCCCGTGATGTTTATGATCGTTGTCCGAATGATGAATCACGAGATGCCTTTTTGTTGCCATCATTCATTGAGAAAATGATGGAGAATAAATGGTTTGGCGATAAGACCAAGCAAGGATTTTATAAAAAAATAAAATGTGGAAATGGAAAGAGTGAAATTCTTTCGCTTGATTTAAATTCATTAGAATATAAACCAAAAAGTAAAAGTAAATTTCAGACCCTCGATCTGACCAAGAACATAGAAAATTCAAAAGATCGTTTGAAGATTTTGTTCAACGGATTAGATAGAGCCGGTGAATTTTATCGCATCTCTTTTTGCACCTTGTTTAAATACATTTCTTTCCGCATTCCTGAAATAGCTGATGAAGTTTATAAAATTGACGATGCAATCAGTGCAGGATTCGGTTGGGAGACAGGACCATTCCATTGCTGGGACATTTTAGGAGTGGAAGA
>JAYSPU010000342.1:0-3152 GCA_043721935.1 Bacteroidota bacterium
GTAACAGACAGTTTAGTACTTCTAAATCGCCAACTTCTTTTATCTGCAATCCATTTCATTTCCATTCAAGAACATTCCTTAACTTCGCAGCATGAACATAGTCATTGATCCATTTAGTGGTTTTTGCTTTGGTGTCGTATATGCCATTCAAAAAGCGGAGGAAGAGTTGGAGAACGATGGAAAGCTTTATTGTTTAGGCGATATCGTTCATAATAATAAAGAGGTCGAGCGTTTAAAGGCAAAAGGCCTCGAAATTATTGATCATGCTCAATTGAAAGATCTTCGTGATTGCAAAGTGTTAATCCGCGCTCATGGAGAGCCACCTGAAACGTACGAACTTGCATTGAAAAATAATATTGAATTGATTGATGCTTCTTGTCCGGTCGTGCTGAAACTACAGAACAGAGTGAGGACTAGTTTTGACGAGGTAGCGGATACCGATGGCCAGATTGTTATTTACGGAGAAATCGGCCATGCTGAAGTAAATGGATTAGTCGGACAAACAGGAGGGAAGGCAATCATCATTCGTACGGAAGAAGATTTACATCTCATTGATTTCACTAAACCCATTTTTCTTTTTTCACAAACCACAAAAAGCAGTGCAGGATTTAAGCAGATTCAGGAATTGATTCAGCAAAAGTCGAATCATGCAATGGAGAAGGAAATTACAGATGAATTTCTGGTTTCAAATGATACCATTTGCCGACAGGTTTCGAATCGTGAACCACAACTCAGGAAATTTTCAGCCCAATACGATGTTGTTGTTTTTGTTAGTGGTAAGAAAAGCTCAAACGGTAAAGCACTTTATGAAGTTTGTCGCGCTGTGAATCCAGAAACTTATTTTGTTTCGGATACCGATGAAATAGAGTCTTCCTGGTTTCGTAATGCTCAAAATGTTGGAATTTGCGGTGCCACTTCAACACCTTTATGGCTGATGGAAAAAGTGCAAAAGCATTTGCAGGATTTAACGCAGGTCATTAGCTGATTTCTAATTTTTTGGTTAACTTGACAAATCTTAGATTCCAGTCTGAAAACCGACTCAAATAATTAATGTATTCCCGTTAAAATCTTTTGCTTACAAGCTTTTGACGTTTAAGGAATTTTCATACATTTGCGTCCCTTTTAGCGTAAAAACGAAAACAAATTCATATAACCCTTAAAATTAAATGATTACAGAAGAAATCACCAATCCGACTCCCGCCTATCAGGAGGATGCATTCAATTGGGAGTCAAGCGGTAAAGGCTGGAACGACTACTCAAGCGAAGAACGTACAAAAATGGAAAAAATGTACGACCTCACCCTCAATGCTATTGTTGAGCACGACATAGTTGAAGGAACGGTAGTTTCCATCACTCCAAAAGACGTGTTGATTAACATCGGATTCAAATCAGATGGACTTGTTGCTTTTACTGAGTTCCGTCACATGCCGGATCTTAAAGTAGGTGACAAAGTTGAAGTCTATGTGGAAACACAGGAAGACAAAAATGGTCAGCTAATCCTTTCTCACAAAAAAGCCCGCGCTCTTAAATCTTGGGATCGTGTAAACGCTTCTCTTGAAAATGATGAGATCATCCAGGGATTTGTAAAATGCCGTACAAAAGGCGGATTAATTGTCGATGTATTTGGTATTGAAGCTTTCCTTCCCGGATCACAAATTGACGTTAAGCCAATTCGTGATTACGATCAGTTCGTTGGAAAGACAATGGAATTTAAAGTGGTAAAAATCAACAACGAATTTAAAAACGTTGTCGTTTCTCATAAAGTACTTATCGAAGAAGAACTCGAGCAACAAAAAGCTGAGATCATGAAGAAGCTGGAAAAAGGCCAGGTTCTCGAGGGTACAGTTAAAAATATTACATCATACGGTGTATTCATGGATCTTGGTGGAGTTGATGGTTTACTTCACATCACTGATATTTCATGGGGACGTATCTCTCATCCGGAAGAAGTATTGAAACTTGATCAGAAGATCAATGTTGTAATCCTTGATTTTGATGATGAGAAAAAACGTATCGCTCTTGGTTTAAAACAATTGACAGCTCATCCGTGGACACAATTAGATGAAAAACTTCAGGTTGGTGATAAAGTAAAAGGTAAAGTAGTCGTAATCGCTGATTACGGTGCTTTCGTTGAAATCGCTCCCGGCGTTGAAGGTTTGATCCACGTTTCTGAAATGTCATGGTCACAACACTTACGCAGCCCGCATGAGTTCTTAAAAGTGGCTGATGAAATCGAAGCTGTTATTCTTACCCTTGATCGTGAAGAGCGTAAAATGTCTCTTGGATTAAAGCAATTGAAAGCAGATCCTTGGATCGATGTTGCAACTAAATATCCTGTTGGTTCTAAGCATACAGCTACCGTTAAAAACTTCCAGAACTTCGGAGTATTTGTGGAGTTAGAAGAAGGTATCGACGGACTGGTTCATATCTCTGATCTTTCATGGAGCAAAAAAATCAAGCATCCATCTGAATTTACTAAAGTAGGTGAGAAGATGGACGTTGTGGTTCTTGAAGTAGATCCTGAAAATCGACGACTGAGTCTCGGTCACAAGCAATTGGAAGAGAATCCTTGGGATGTATTTGAAACAATCTTCTCGGTTGATTCACTTCACGAAGGAACCATTCTGAAAGTTGGTGAAAAAGGTGCTTCTGTCGGTTTACCATATGGTGTTGAAGGATTTTGTCCAAGTAAGCACATGGTGAAAGAAGACGGTAAAGTAATGAAGGCTGATGAAAAAGATAACTTCAAAGTAATCGAATTCAATAAAGATCAACGTAAAATTGTAGTTTCTCATAGCCGTATTCACGAAGAAAAAACACATCAGTCAAAAGTAGCTGACAATGTGTCGAAAGAAAAAGATCGTGAAGAAGGAGTAAAAGCAGTTAAGAAGGTGAAAGAAAGTGTAGAGAAGACCACTCTTGGTGATCTTAGCGTTCTCAGCAATCTGAAAACTGAAATGGAAGCTGCTGAAAAGAAAAAAAGCGATAATGAATAATAAAAAGTTCGTTTAAAAAAGAAAGGCTGTCTCTTATTAAGAGCAGCCTTTTTTTTTAACCTTTACCTTACAATAGCTCAAAATAAAGTATGACTAAACAAGATTTTCTCCTACAATCCTTCCCGACACTTCTTAAAGCAATCGATCCAAATACTC
>JAYSPU010000343.1:0-12429 GCA_043721935.1 Bacteroidota bacterium
GGGATTTTGAAAATGAAAGAAGTACCCTTGCCGATTTCACTTTTCACATGAATATTACCGCCCTGAAGTTCGACAAGCTGTTTAGAAATGGTAAGTCCAAGTCCGGTACCGCCAAATTTTCGCGTTGTATCACTGCTGGCCTGAGAGAAGCTTTCAAAGATTTTACCGATATTTTCTTCAGAGATACCAATGCCTGTGTCAGAGACAGAAAACTGAAGCATGGATACATTTCCCTGCCGATTCAATTCTGTAATATCTATTGTCACTCCACCTTTTTCAGTAAACTTAATGGCATTTCCTGCTATGTTGATCAGAATCTGATTCAAGCGTGTCGGATCTCCAACAATTATTTTAGGAGCAGAGGAAGCCGTGTTAATTTTAAACACCAGATTTTTTTCTTCAACCTTAAACATTAAAGTATGATAAAGTGTGTCAGCTAAATCTTCTATAGAAAATGGAATTTTTTCAAAATCCATTTTACCGACTTCGATTTTTGACAAATCCAGAATGTCATTGATAATTACGAGCAAATTCTCTGATGATTTTTTAATAACGTTCAGGTATTTTTGCTGTTGCTCATCGAGTTTTGTTTTAATGAGCAGGTTCGTCAGACCGATGACAGAATTCATCGGAGTGCGTATTTCATGACTCATGTTGGCCAAAAACTGTTGTTTGAATTTTTCGCTTTGTTCAGCTCTGCCTTTATCTAACACAGCCTGATCCTTCTCCAGAATGGTTACGTCGAGTTTCTCTGCAGCTTCTAATCCTTTTCTAATGATTCGGATTTCATGCAATGTTTTATCGATGGTTGTTTCAAGATCTGTGAAATCGATGGGCTTTGTAATAAAATCAAAGGCTCCTCTGTTCATGGCGACACGAATGTTTTCCATGTCACCGTATGCACTGACCACCACTGCTTTTTGATGCTCGTATTTTTCTTTGATCTGAACCAGTAAAGTGAGTCCGTCCATTTCCGGCATGTTAATGTCGGTGAGGATCATGTGATAGCCGTCCTTGCTTTCGCTCAACTTTTGCAATGCAATAACACCGTTACCTGCAAAATCAAAATGTATTTCCTTATTTCTTATTTTATGACGAAAACGTTGACGAATCAAAAGTTCTAAATCCGGTTCGTCATCGACGACTAAAATTTTTGCAATATCTTCCATACTCGTGTAAAAGCTTTAATTAGTTGAAGGTGTAAGTTTTTCTATTTTCTCTTTAAGTACTGTAAAATTCACCGGCTTGGTGACAAAGTCATCTGCTCCGAAGAGTTTTGCACTGTTGTAGTTATTGTCATCGCCATAGGCGGAAACCATCATCACTTTTAATCCTGCGAATTCAGTTTTAATCGTTCGTAATAATTCAAGTCCTGTCATTCCGGGCATATTAATATCACTTAATACGAGAACAACATCCCGACTCTCCAGCATGCGTAAAAAGTCCAGTGCCTGATCTCCGCCAAAAGCGAAATCCAGCTTTACCAGACCGGATCGGATTTCTTTTCTGAAACGTTGTGAATACAGCATTTCCACATCCCGTTCATCATCTACAATAAGTATTTTAACCATGATTTTTAAATTTTAGGTTAAGTGATAGGAAGCGTAATAGTAAATTCTGAAAATTCTCCTTCCACAGAGTCAACTTCAATGTTTCCACCGTGACCTTTTACAATAATATCATAGCTGATAGATAACCCAAGTCCGGTTCCCTGACCTGTAGGTTTTGTCGTAAAGAATGGATTGAAGATTTTATCTCTAATCTCACTCGGAATACCCTTTCCGTTATCGCGAATTTTTATTTCTACTTTATCTCCCAATCGTTTAGTAGCGATTGAAATTGATGGTTGGTAGCTTTTCCCAATAGATTTTGCTTTCTCATCGATGGCATAGAAAGAGTTATTGAAGATATTCAGAATCACACGACTCACATCTTGAGGAATGATCGTGATAGCAGGAATATCAGTCGCCAGTTGTTTTTTCATGGAGCAATTGAATGATGGATCTTTTGCGCGCATACCATGAAAAGCAAGATTTAAAAATTCATCTACCAGTCGGTTAATATCAGTCGGTTGTTTTTCAGCAGAAGATGTCCGGCTGTGTTGTAGCATTCCTTTTACAATACTATCGGCACGTTTTCCATGGAAAACAATTTTTTCAAGATTCAGTTTTAGATCGCCGACGATCATCTTTTTCTCGTCTTCAGGAAGAGGAGGTTCCATTCCCAATTCATCCAATAGTTCAACAGAAAGTTCTCCGAAATTATTTACGAAGTTCAACGGGTTTTGAATTTCATGAGCGATACCGGCAGTCAATTGTCCCAGGGAAGCCATCTTCTCAGACTGGATCAGTTGGGTTTGCGTCGACTGAAGGTTGTCCATCGTTTTGGTTAACTCAACATTTTTTTCCGACAACTGATGTGTTCGCATGTTTACCTTTTCTTCCAATACAATATTTTGTCTAACGAGAGACAAGGTTCTGATACGGATGTATGCAAAAATCAATGCCGTGATGAATAAGGTTGAAAGACCAATGAACCACCAGGTTTTCCAGATCGGTGGCGTGATGGTAATGAAAACTGATATGCCTTCTTCATTCCAGATACCATCGTTGTTACATGCTTTAACTCTGAACACATATTTTCCATGATCCAGGTTTGTATAAGTAGCATATCGTCTGCTTCCGCTATATATCCAATCGTCATTCAATCCTTCCATCTTATATGCATACCGGTTTTTGTCCGGAAACAAATAATTAAGAGCAGAAAATTCGAATGAAAAGAAATTCTGTCGGTAACTAAGGTCAAGCGTTCTTTTGCTTGAAATCAGCGTATCCATCCGTGTTGGTTTCTCAAATAAATAGAAACGTGTAATTACAATTGGTGGAACGACCAGATTATCTTTAATGCTATCCGGATGAAAAGCATTTAGTCCATTACTGCCCCCGAAATACAACCAGCCATTATTGCCTTTGAAGAATGAGTTTTCGTTGAATTTATTTTGCAGACCATCTTGTACATTATATGTACGGCTATTTGCTGTAATAGAAGTTTGCCCGTCTTTTAAATTTAATTTACAAACTCCATTATTCGTACTAACCCAGATGTTACCACTGTAGTCTGAGATAATGCCATTAATAATGTTATTCGGTAAGCCATCTCTTTCAGTGTAATGTGTGAATTTTGAAGCTGCTCTGTCAAACAGATTTAATCCGCCACCATACGATGCAATCCAGATTTTTTTATTTTTGTCAATATAAAGGTTGTGAACAAAATTGGTGCTAATAGTATTCACGTCATTCACGTCGTTTTTGTAAGCGGTGAAAGTTCCATTGGTACGATCAAAAGAATTGATGCCGCCACCATAAGTTGCAATCCACAAAAGGCCGTCTTCGTCTTCGATAATGTCCATGACAACGTTGCTGGAAATACTTTTAGCATCAGCCGGATTGTTGCGATAGACAGTAAATTTTCCTGTGCTTTTATTGTAACTGTTTAGTCCGCCGCCATTGGTGCCAATCCATAATATTCCTTTTTTATCCAGATACAATGCGCGGATATAGTTTGTGCTTAATCCGTCAGGACTTGCTTGTATTTGTTTGACCTGACCATTGCTTTTATTGTAATTCAATAGACCTTCCATTGATCCCATCCAAAGCGATCCATCTTTATCTTCTGTAATGCAAAAGATATTAGAAAAACGCAACGATGGATTGGAGAGTGCAGGAAATCTATCGGTAATAAACCGTCCTTCTGCACGACTGAAAACATTTAGTCCGCCGCCGAGAACACCTGTCCAAGCAAGACCTTGCTTGTCTTCGTAAATAGCAAAGATGCTATTATTGGCAGAGCCATCTGATGCTTCACCTGGTTTGTAAGTATTGAACTTGGCAATCGTTCGATTGTAAAAGCTGACACCATTTGCAGTTGCAATCCAAAGAGTTTGAGAGCGGTCAATAAAAATATTCCATATTTTATTGCTGGAAACTGATTCAAGATTAACAGGATCTTTTTTATAAACATTTATTTTATTGTTCCGATCAATAACATTGATACCGCCACCAAGAGTTCCAATCCACAAATTCCCTTGTTTGTCTTCGTTAATTCCGAATACACTATTACTGGATAATCCGTTATCGGCTGAATAATGAGTGAATTTGGACCTGCCTGATTGCAAAATATTCACACCGCCATTTGCAGTACCTATATATAATGTGTTTTGATCATTGCAAAACAACGTGGTGATTTCATTTTCACTAATGGTTCCAGCATCACCCGGTTTGTTCTGATAACGGGTGCATTTTTTCGTTGCTACTTCAAAATAATTGAGTCCGCTCGATGCTGTTCCTACCCATAGATTGCCGTTTTTATCAGCTACCACCGTTGAAATTACATTGCTGCTCAGTGAAGTCGGATCATTCGGATTATTTTTGTAAACCGTAAATTTATTAGTTGTCCGGTCGTATGCATTCAATCCATTTGCAGTGCCTATCCACACAATTCCGTTTTTGTCCTCTGAAATTGCAGAAATCAGATTATTGCTGATGGAATTAGGATTGTTTGTAATGTTTAAAAAATGTTCAAATGAACCGTTTTGATTATTGTAAGTATTCAGTCCATTGTCAGTGCCAATCCATAATGTTTGTTTACTGTCTTCAAAAATGTAACGAACAATGTTATTTGAAATAGAGCGAATATCGGAAGGGTCATACTTATATATATCAAATGAGTAGCCGTCGTACTTATTCAATCCGTCTTCCGTTCCGAACCAAAGAAACCCTTTGCTGTCCTGGTAGCTGTAATAGACGGTAGCTTGAGACAAACCTTTTTCAACTGAAATTCTTCCAAATCTCAGAGTAGAACCTAGTTGCGCAAAAGAAGCCGTTCCTGCCAAAAGAATAGTGCAAAGAAAAAATCCGAATATTTTTTTCATATAAGTTTATTCACAATAATCAATCGTCAGTTAATTTACCGGAGCCACCACAACGTCCACATGTCACATTTCCGGCCGGCCGTACAATTTCATTTACAGTATAGGTCACAAAATTTCTGGGACCCATTCCATTACTGATATCCTTCGTCACCATTTTATTTTTTCTGATTTCAGCCTGATAAATTTTTCCTTTGCCTTTACAAACCGGGCATTCAGCCTGAGCAGACGCTCCGGGACTAACGACAGATTTATTGGTATTCGGAGAAGTCACGACGGGAGTATTCTCAACCGGGAGAGTTGTTGTTTTAAGAACGTCGTTAACCGGTTGGGTGCGAATCTCAACAGAAGCAATGATAGTAGTATCTGTAAGTGGTTTTGAAACTTCGGTATGGACAGGTGCTGGAGTTTCGACTACCTTTTTTATTTCTGAAGAAACAGGTACAGGTCTTTCTTTGTATGTTCTCACTTCTGCAAGTTGTTCGCCTTCTCCAATTATTTCACCATTGAGATAGTGGAAGGTTGAACCATCGCCTTCAGCCGTAATGTATGATCCGGTTCCATGACTTTCGTTATTGGAATAATCACCGGTATAGCGGTCGCCACTTGCAAAATAATACGTACCACAGCCTTCAAATTTTCCTTTTGAAAATTCTCCAACGTAAACATCACCTGATCGGTAAGTAAAAATACCGAAGCCTTCCATGTTGTCATCTTTGAATTCACCTTCATATTCGCTGCCATCAGTCAGTGAAAAAGTACCGGTTCCGGTGAAATTACCACTTACAAAATCGCCGGAGTATTTATTTCCGTCATTATAGGTATAGATTCCTTTGCCTTGCTGTTTACCGCGAAGAAACATTCCTTTGTAATTATCTCCGTTTGGATACGACCATTCACCGAGGCCATCCATTTTATCTCTTAAGAAAGAACCTTTGTAAACGCTACCCTCTGCAAAGTAATACGACCCTTCTCCTGATTTTTGATTATTCGAAAAACTACCCTCGTATCGGTTACCGCTGTTATATTCAAAAACACCGTAGCCCTCCATTCTGTCATTTTCAAAGGCGCCATTGTACATTTTACCATCGTGATAAGTATAGACACCTTTGCCACTCATTTTACCAAGATTGAATTCCCCTTCGTAAACATCACCGTCCCGATAAGTCACTTTACCAATGCCAGAGAGTTTTCCACCAAGAAATTTACCCTCGTAAATATTCCCGCTGGAAGTGCGATAGACACCGGTTCCATTGTCACAATTTCCTGAAATGCATCCAATGCGATTAGAGTTAACGTGAGAAGAGTCTTTTTGTCCGTTCGCCAGAAGCGGCACGAATAAGAATAAAAGTAAACGAATAAAATAGTTCATTAAAGGCTGCGAATTGTGAATAACCTCAAATCTTCGGAGTTTCAGTACAATAATATCAATATTATCCCGAAGAGGCAAAACTTTCTTCGCTTTCCATTTGGTTTATATGTAAAACGTCTTTTAGCAAAATGCAGCAATGACTTGAAAAGGCTTTATTGACGGGCGTTTCAATGATTTCTACAGGAAAAAAATAAAATAAAATAAATTGTATGTGGAGCAATTTCGCTTTTTTAAAATGCAAAAAAAACACCTCTGAAATGGAGAAGAATTGAGGACAATTTTCACTCTGTAAAAAGTGATACCGATTGTGGAAAACTTCTTGACACACATGGGTGTAGCAAGGAGATTACTTTGTTGATTTGTACACTATAAACTTAAAACATTTTAAAAATGGCAACTAAAAAAGCGAAGAAAAAAGCTCCGGCTAAAGCTAAGTCAAAGTCAAAAGCAAGACCTAAGGCGAAAGCTAAAGCTCCTAAAAAAGCGGCTAAGAAAAAAGTAGCTAAGAAAAAGGTAGCTAAGAAAAAGGTAGCTAAAAAAAAAGTAGCAAAAAAAAAAGTAGCAAAAAAAGCAAAGGTAAAGCGTAAGCCGAATGCTGCTTTTATGCGCCCAATGAATATCGGTGAAATGCTTCAGCCGGTCGTTGGCAACAAGCCAATCCCACGTACAGAGGTAATTAAGCGTCTTTGGGATTACATTAAGAAGAACAATCTTCAGGATGCTAAGGAAAGACGTAATATAAACGCTGACGAAAACCTGAAGAAAGTTTTTAATGGTAAGAAGCAAGTGTCTATGTTTGAAATGACCAAATTGGTTAACAATCACCTATCGTAGTTTACCACGATAAGACAAAAAAAAGCAGCGCATGTCGCTGCTTTTTTTTTGTGATTAACAGAGGGTTTTTTTCATTTGACGTCTCAGTAACGGTTTCTTTTTTAAGTAAAACTCAGGGCAAACATTTTACCTGGCAGCGCTTTTACCAAACCGGCAAATTCGAGTTTTAATAAAAGTGAGGATATTTGTTGAATTGGAATTCCGGTGCTAATGGCCATGTTGTCGAGTGATTGTTTTTCCGGTTTCATCAAGGTAAGCAGCGTTTGTTCTTGTTCGGAAAGTGTGCTGAATAATTCAGCTTGTATAAAGCGATTGGGAGGCTGCTGCTGATCTTCAATCGTCCAATTCATCAGATCGGTTATGTCTTTCGCTGATTGTACCAGAGCGGCCTTGTTTTGCCTGATAAGTTCATTACAACCTTGAGAATAATGATCGCCGCATCTTCCCGGAATAGCAAACACATCACGGTTATAGCCATTTGCAAGGTCAGCCGTAATTAAAGCACCGCCTCTTTTCGCCGATTCTACAACTAAAATAGCGTCACTCATGCCGGCTACAATCCGGTTACGTGCCGGAAAATTGTCAACCTCTGCTTTTGCTTTCGATGTGTATTCAGTTAAGAGTCCGCCGTTCAGTTGCATTTTTTCGGCCAGCGGCCGGTGTTCTGCAGGATAGATGACACGTAGTCCGTGCGCCATCACTCCAACTGTCGGCAAATTATTTTTTATCGCTTCCTTGTGAGCAACACTATCAATGCCGTATGCCAGTCCGCTAATAATCGTCACCTTGTAAGGTTGTAAATCACGAACAATGGCTGTTGTCATTTCTTTGCCGTAAGAAGTCATATGCCGAGTCCCGACAATTGCAAGTGTCTTAGGTTCATTTAATGAAATGTTGCCTTTGTAAAAAAGGCCAACCGGAGCATCTTCACAATTTTTTAGTCGTAACGGATACTGTTTGTCGAGGTAAAACAAAAATTTGATTTGTTCATTTTTCATGAACGCCAATTCTTCTTCGGCTTTTTGAAATGAACGGTGATTGATAATTGCCGATGCTCTTTCCTTTCCAATTCCGGGGATGCGTTCAAGTAATCCTTTTCGCATCGTGAAGATGTCTTCTATGCCGCCGCAGTAACTGACAAGTGCTCTTGCCAGCACCGGACCAATTCCCGGAAGGAGATGCAATGCCAGTTTGTAGATTAATGCTTGCTCACTTTCTTCTATTTCAAAATCCTTCATTATTTGTGTATTATTGTTCGGAGTCAATTTTACTATTCATGCGCCACTATCACAATCAATATATAAGGAGAAAATGCTTTTCGACCCTGATCATTGCATTATTGTTTAATATAATAGTATCGGCAAAAGGAGGAATCAAAGGAATAGTGACTTCAGTTGCCGGGGAAAAGCTGGCCGGGGCAAGTGTGTTCACCTCAACTAATCAGGGAACTTCCACCAATGAAATTGGTCAGTACGAATTAGAATTGCCCGCCGGAAAATATCATCTGACGATTAGTTTGATTTCTTTTGAAAAGTACAGCACAACAGTAATCGTTCAGGATACAGGTTATTTTGTTTTAAATGTCAGACTTAGTGAACAGGTAAGGTCGTTGAATGTCGTAGTCGTAAGTGCCGGTAAGTTTGAACAGAAGCTCGAAGACATCACCGTTTCTATGGAGGTAATAAAACCTTCACTGGTGGAAGCAAGAAATACAACGCAACTTGATGAAGTGATGGACATGGTTCCCGGTGTAAACATCATCGATGGTCAGGCAAATATCCGCGGTGGAAGCGGGTGGAGTTATGGTGCCGGAAGTCGTGTGCAGATTTTAGTGGATGATCTTCCACAACTAACTGCGGATGCCAACGATACTAAATGGTCCTTTTTGCCAATAGAAAACCTGGAACAAATTGAAGTGATCAAAGGCGCATCTAGTGTTTTGTTCGGATCGTCTGCATTGAATGGTGTTATAAATGTTCGCACTGCTTATCCAAGAGATACAGCCTTGACAAAGATAACTTACTTCACGGGTGTTTATGACAAAGCATCGTTTAGTATTCATGACACATCGTATGATTTAACGAGTCCGGCAAGTCCGAAATATTTTAATACAGGAATGAATTTTTTGCATAGCCAAAAAATTGGTCAATTGGATTTAGTTGCAGGCGGTAATATGTTCTACGATCAAGGATATCGTGAAGGAGAAAATGAACAACGGGCGCGATTTAATTTAGGGACTCGTTATCGGTTTAAAAATATTCAAGGTTTATCGGTAGGTATCAATGTAAATCACATGCAGACGAATGGCTCATTATTCTTTCTTTGGAAAAATGATACTTCCGGTGCCTATATTCCTGCACCAAATACCCTCAGTGGTTATACTACTTACCGAACCAATATTGATCCGAATGCGACGTATGTCGGACAAAAAGGAAGTACGCATAAAATCAGAACGCGTTGGTTCAATACAACAAATGAAAACAATACTTCACAAAACTCTAAAGCGGATTTAATTTATACAGAGTATCAGTATCAAAAAAGAATTAAAGAAGCGTATACTTTTTCCGGAGGCCTCGTTCGTATTTTATCTAAGGTGAAAAGTCAATTGTACGGAGATCATGATGGCGAACAGATAGCAGCTTATGTGCAATCGGATATTAAAATCAAACGGATTTCATTCAGTGCCGGAGCGCGTATTGAACGAAATCGTGTCGACAGTGTAAAGGATTCGCCAACTCCTGTCTTCCGTGGCGGAGTGAATTATCATCCTTTTGGTGAGACCTATTTTCGTGCATCTGCAGGACAAGGGTATCGGTTTCCGGCGATTGCGGAAAAGTTTATTCTAACCAACATTGGCAGTATATATATTTATCCGAATCGAGACTTGAATCCGGAAAAAGGAGTGAGTCTGGAAATAGGCGTGAAGCAAGGGATAAAAATTGGCCGCTGGGCAGCATACTTCGATGCTGCAGTTTTTCGAAACGAGTATAAAAACATGATTGAATTTGTTTTTGGTCAATGGGCGCCTCCAACCAATCCATTATTTGGAAATGGTTTTACGTCAAGAAACATCGGGAACATTCGGATTCAAGGTCTTGAGTTATCGTTGATGGGTTCAGGAAAAATAGCCGGTGATGTAAACCTGAATGTTCTTTTTGGATACACCTACCTTAGTCCCCGGCAACTTACTTATGACAGCTTGTATATAAAAGTAGTTGGAACTGATAATTACAGAGGAAGCGACTCAACTGATTTTCTTAAATACAGATTCCGTCACATGTTGAAAGGTGATGTAGAATTAAGTTACCACCGGTTAGCTTTTGGTGTCAGTTACCGTTACACAAGTCGAATGGAAAACATCGATAAAATTTTTGTTAGCGGCTTACTTGATTTTGCATTCAGGCCGGGATTAGGTATCGGGCATTATCGTCAATACCATCGTCACGGAGATCAGATTGTAGATATACGCACTTCCTATCGGGTTGCTAAAAATTTAACGGCTGCTTTCATAGTAAAGAATTTGTTTAATTACATTTACATGCAGAGACCTGCTGACATGCAGCCTCCACGAACATTTGTTGGTCAGTTAAGTCTTGCCTTTTAATCGCACACAATTACTTTATATACATTGAATTTGTCCATGAAAATACTCGGAATTATTCCTGCACGTTTTGCCTCTTCTCGTTTCCCCGGAAAACCATTGGCTGAAATTAACGGGAAGACAATGATTCAGCGCGTTTATGATCAGTGTATATTATCCACCCGACTGGACAGCGTAATTATTGCAACCGATGACGAGCGAATATATAAACACGTTGAAAGTTTCGGTGGGCAAGTAGTAATGTCCGATCCTCAACATCCGAGTGGAACCGATCGTTGTGCTGAGGTATTTAAAAACCTGGAGGTAAAGCCTGATATCGTCGTGAATATACAAGGAGATGAGCCTTTCATTCATCCTGAACAAATTGACCTTCTCTGCAGTGCATTTGATGATGCAGAAGTTGGTATTGGAACGTTGGTAAAAATAATTACATCAGTCGAAGAGTTGTTTAATCACAACATTGTTAAGGTAATTTTAAATAAAAATCTGGAAGCACTTTATTTCAGCCGACTTCCATTACCCTACAATCGTAATTTTCCGGAGAGTGATTGGTTAAAACATTCGACCTATTACAAACACATTGGTATTTATGGTTATCGTGTGAAAGTGCTGGAACAAATTTCAATTCTTGAAAAAACTAAATTAGAAATTTCGGAATCACTCGAACAGCTTCGTTGGATAGAAAACGGATTCAGAGTGTATGCAAAAATTACTTCGCTTGAGAGTTTTGGAATTGACACACCGGAAGACTTAATCAGACTGAAGATTACAGAGTAATTTTCAGTTAAATTTTTTTACAGCTTTACACCTGATTTATTCTCCGAGGGAAAAACATATTACAAATCCTGTGCAATGATGAAAACAATTTGCATCGTATAAACTCCCGGTCGATAGAAAATACCCGGTGTTGCTTTCAGATCGATGCGAAACTGATAACATTGCGGATCGTTCAAATAACTTCCCGTTGCATTCGTGCCAACATGATTAAGATCGGAGCAGTTTACAAGAGGATCGGGAGCAAAGTGATTTCCGATTATGTCCATAGTTGAACTTGCAATATCCTGCATGGGAATATATCCGGAAGAAACAGTAGTATTACTAAGGTTGTGTGCACGCATGGATAAAATATTCACCGGAATTGTTCCATTTCCTCCACTGGAATAATACTGAGCATTGTCCCATGTTCCGGCAACTGATGTAACAGCACCGGCATATAAATCCCACGTTGTACCAACAGCCGTAATATTCACAGTGATAGCATTTGGAATGACAATACCATTGGTAAGTTTAGCAACGGTGTTAAAACTGAGTTCAATATTCGGATCGCTGCTGATTTCAACATCAACCGATTGTCCGAATGAAAATCGGTGCAAGAAAAGAAAAAGGCAAAATAGCCCTATTTTAAAACTCTTGTAAACGAACATCAAAAGGTTTACTGTAAAAAGCGGAAAAGAGTTTCAGCAGTACTGCATGGATACGGAAAAAAACAAAAAAAGTACGGATCGTTGCTGATCCGTACTTTTTTATAAGAAGGGAGATTTTTTATAAATCTTCAGTCAATGTATAAACAACTTCAAGATCATAATAACCCGGTTGTGCATACGGCGTTGTAAGTGTAAACGCTGTTGCAGCAACAGTCGGATATTGTGTTGTAAGATTCGGGAAGTTTGCCGGAACACCCGGTTTGATACGGTA
>JAYSPU010000344.1:0-3099 GCA_043721935.1 Bacteroidota bacterium
TTTAATCGAAGTCCCGAAAAATGAGCCGCGAATATACGAATAGAGTACACAAGTAGCAAGTAAAGGCCGGCAGATGCTTGTTGCAATCCGGGTTGAGTATTTTGGAGAAATGCTGTGGCTAAATTTTATGCTCTGCTGAGTCGGTTCGTTGGTGGAATGGCGGAGGTTTGAATAGACGGGGTGATGTCCCGCCTATCGCGTGGATTTCGCAGATAGGTGTTAAGTAAATATTTGTCTAATTGCATCAGCGAAACCTCCGCGATCTGCGGGTCAGCTTTTTTCAATAGAAACTTTCCTTCACTCATCATTGTGTCCAGCCCGGTCATTTTTTCAAACTCATCACTGACACCTTTTATACTTACCAAAGTTTGCTTGTCCCGGTATTTAACCAAGGCATTTTCTTCTAATACTTCTGTTACATAAAGCACTCCGTTGAGACTTCGGAGTTCCTGCAAGGGAAAACTATCAAGGTGAAAAGATTTTCCTTCGACTTTTGTAATCTTAATATCAGGATCAAATGAATTATAGAGGCGGAGGATAAGATTTTCAAATCCATTGAACACAGAAAGAACAATAATCAACGCAGCAGTACCGATGGTAACCCCAATCACCGATATCATCGAAATGATATTGATGGCTTTTTGGGACTTTTTAGAAAAGAAGTATCGCCGTGCGATGAAATGAGCTAGGTTCATAAAGACTTCTGTGAAGCGTGTTCAAAGTTAGAAAAAATGAGGGAGGAGAGGTCAAATAATTAACATTTCACCTTCTGAATCGGGTTGAGATGTTACCCAAAACCATTATCTTGTATTTGGATTTAATCATATTGCCATGAACAAACTTTACTTTTTATTCATACTCTGTTTAACAATTACATCTGCACAGGCAGATTGGAACATATTTCCTTTGAATCAGAAATCATATTATCGATATTCTGAAATTCATTCCAATATTGAGAAAATTCATTTTATAGCATTTGATACACTCGTTCAACGAACGGGATTTCAATCTGTATTTATGAATAGGAAGTACAATGGGAATGGTATCGAGCAATGTTATGCGGAGCTTTGCGATGTCAACACATCAAATCCCGGCTATGTTTGGGCTCAACCTGAACTTGATTCTTTAATACACACCGGAGACACAATACGCTACTCTTCGAAACTTTATTTTTTGCCGGGTATTAATATTGGAGATTCATGGCGCGTCTCCGGAACATTATACAATGGATTTTCAGATATTGTCTTTACCTGTACATCGCTATCGGTGCAGAATTTTCTTGGAGTTACAGATTCGGTAAAAGAATTTACAATTTCTACTTATGATGGGATCAACCTTGTGAATTCATCATTGACAGGATATAGCTTCAGATTAAGTAAGAATTATGGTTTTCTGGAATATCCATCCTTTATTCAATTGGAACAACATAGGCTGGAGTCGCGCTATTTAATTGGATTTAGTGATTCGTCCGCAACGCATGGTTTCCAGGCGCCAACTTATTTGGATTTCTTTCCTTATCAAATCGGAGATATTTTAAATTGGACTACGGAGAGCCATCCTAATTGGGGTCCTCAGGAATTTTTTTATGTTCGAGATTCAATAATCGACGTCAATATTAATTTAGACACTTTGAAATATACTGCAATTAGAAAAGGATATGACCCGACCTCTGGTGTTCACTCTAACATTATAGCTGACATAATATATTCTGTTGACCAATTTAAAAGCATCACAGAATGTCCCACAAATTGGTTTGTCATTAATACAATAAATAACTTCGCTTACCCGGATTTTTCAGTCACAGATTCGTATACAGTTGAACAGGATAGCTCCATTTCATACAGGATTAATGAACAGGGAATTCAGATAAACGCAAGTACATGTCAACTTTTGTACACTCCGGATGCGACTCAACATTTTATTTACAATACGAAACAAGGATATGTTGAATACTGTTATGATGCATTCTACTACAATTGCATTAAACTAACAGGATCTTTTATTAATGGAGTACTATACGGTGATACACTTTTAAAAACCGGAATAGACATAATTTCTGTAGATAAATTAATTGATATTTATCCTAATCCTGCTACGGATAAATTATGTATTTCCCTTTTAACTAGATCAGCACAAAAATCTAAAGTCGAGATAGCGAATCTATCCGGATCGATAGTCTATTCCGACATAGCTGAACTCTCAGAATCAACTTGCTCGAAAGAAATAAACCTTTCTCAATTTACGAATGGGTTTTATGTATTAACTGTTTCTGATATAGGAACGTATAAAGTTGCAAGGAAAAAATTTGTAGTACAGCACTGATTTAACTATAACCTTAAATCCGCAAGCCTTTGTTTAAAAGAAAGTGAAAAGTCAATAAAACCAATGCTTTAAAGACTTTCCCCTTTCAATTATTTTCACCTGTTTTGGTGAAACATTTTAGCGGATGAAAATTACTACTTCTACAGCCAACATCAAATCTTTTGGTGGATTAAATTTTATTTCAGCGGAATTTGACAAACTCAAACTTCCCGAATTAATTACAAAACATCTTGGCAAACGCTCGTTACTTGCGAAGTATAGCTTTAGCGATGCGATAAAAAATTTGTGGACAATCACTTTTGCCGGAGGCGATTGTGCAGAGGATATTCATACTAACTTAAAAGAGGAATTACTGCAAATTGAAAATCTCAATGTATGCTCGCCCGACACAATTTTGCGACTTCAAAAACAATTGTCTCTTGACAAAGAAATTCACCTCAGCAAATCCAATTCAGTAAATGAATTTAGCAAACACGTTGCGCTTAATGCTATGAATTTAGAGATGTTGGCAGATTCAGAAATATTAAAACCCAATCAGTTTTATGATTTTGATTTTGACAATCAATTTATCGCTACCGAAAAATACGACTCCCAAAAAGGCTATAAAATGAAACATGGTTATTTTCCCGGAGTAGCTACCATCGGCAAACACATTGTGTATTTTGAAAACAGAAATGAAAACAGTAATGTAAAATTTAAACAAGCTGAAACGCTTCAGGCAGCCTACGATTTACTTAAAAGCAAAAACATTGGAATAGACAGAAGCCGCATGGATTG
>JAYSPU010000345.1:0-2830 GCA_043721935.1 Bacteroidota bacterium
TGCAACTGTTCGGCTGTTAATTTTGCTTTCAAAGCATGAGCACCAAAGGCGCCAAGTATAACTCCTATTGCTGCTAAAAGTGTTCCGGAAAATAAAAGAAATCGTTGCATGCTTTGTGATTTATCAGAGGGAAAAATATTGAGATGAAAAATGCATTATCTTTCATTATCTAAAATAAAAAAGGGGCTTTAAGAAACCCCTTTTTTATTTAACGTGAAATGTATTTATTTAGTTCATCGACCGAAGATTCAAACTCAAATGCATCATTCACTTTGTAGTAGTTTCCTACATCGTAAGTGTGAGCATAAGCATATTTGGCATAATCGAGCCGAGTATTTTCAAAATCAAAAAGTCTAAGTACTTCTCCAACCTGAGCGGAGGTCAGACAATTGTTCTGCAGTACTTGTTTCGCAATCGTAAGTTTTGTGTTTTCGAAATCTTTTGATTGAATCGTTTCTTTCATCCCGGTAAAGTCGCCCGGACTCATTGGCACCGGACATCCAACACGACCATTGTAGCCATTTACATATACGACTGTTGCCGGAGCTGCTGAAACAACAGATCCTCCTGAACTGCTGCTTGATGTAACGACAGTATGTGTAGTAGTTGTAGTAGATGAAGTTGTAGTCGCACCATCCATACCATCCAAGCCGGAAGCATTAATGTTAATTGAGCCGCCACTTCCATTTACATTTACTCCCATGTTGATGTTTACATTGTCACTGTTTTGATTTGTGTTTGTGCGGGTTTGTTGAACGGTGGTTGTGGTTGTTGAAGTTGGGACAGGAGCAGCAACTGATTGATATACGATTACACGTTCTGTTGGCGCAGCAGGTGGCGCTTGAGCAACAGGAACGTCGCTTACATAGCGAACCACATATTGGCCTTTATTATTTTGCTTTACATTGTATGTTACTTCCGTTCCCATTGATGGAAAAAAAAGATTGAAGTCAACGTATCCTAATTTTTTGTCTTCAAAAAGAATGCGGCATTTGTATGCATCTGAATTCAGCTGAGTCATTTTAACATTGGTCTCCGCATTCGTATTCTGAAGAATGCCGTTTAAGACGACCTGAAAACGTTCTCCGTTTTCAGTAAAGAGAATGGCATTGTTCGTTTGTGCAGATACAATGAAAGCGATATTGAAAAATGCCAGGAAGAGAAATATTGATTTTTTCATTTTGTGTGTGTTGAATTCGAATGAGGTTTTTTTACCGGCCAAAAGTAAGGATTTCAGGTCATTCTTCCCGAGAAAAAAACAATCATTTTACGTCCTTTTTAGAATGATTAATCAGACTTTTCACCTTTTTATTACCTTCGTCCGCTATGCAAAATGTTTTATTGATCGGTGCCGGAAAGTCTTCGTCGTTTTTAATTCGTTACTTATTGGATCATGCAGAAAAGGAAAACTGGATGATTACAGTGGCTGATGTTTCACAAAATAACGCACTGGAAAAAACTAAAGGACATCTTCGTTCAACGGCCATTGAGTTTGATATTAACGATGAAGTAAGCCGATCAAGAATCATTTCAAAAACCGATCTAGTTATTTCTATGTTGCCTGCAATCATGCATTATCCGGTTGCATTGTCTTGCCTGGAGTATAAAAAAACGTTGCTTACGGCTTCCTATGTTTCTCCTGAAATAGATGCAATGCATAAAGATGTTGTCAATGCAGGAGTAATTTTTTTGAATGAATGCGGATTAGATCCGGGTATTGATCACATGAGTGCAATGAAAATCATTCATGAAATAAAAAATGCAGGAGGTGAATTTAAATCGTTTCGTTCATACACCGGTGGTTTGGTTGCGCCTGAATCAAATGACAATCCGTGGGGATATAAATTTTCATGGAATCCGCGGAATGTAATTCTTGCAGGACAGGGTACTGCAAAGTTCATTGAGAATAATAAATATAAATATATTCCATATTGTCGTCTCTTTAAAAATGCATCTTCAATTGAAGTTGAAAATGTAGTTTATGATGGTTATGCAAACAGAGATTCACTTGCATACAGAAAAGTATATGGTCTTGAAAATATTCCGACCATGATCAGAGGTACGCTCAGGCAGTCAGACTTTTGCAGTGCCTGGGATGTTTTTGTTCAATTGGGATTAACAGACGATTCATATCTTATTGAAGACTCGGAACATTTAACCTATAGTGAATTAATCAGGGCATTTCTTCCTTCAACTATTAAAAGTGAAAGTATTCGCGAAGCATGTGCTCAATTTATGGGTCTGAAATCAGAGGCAAAAGAGCTTGAAATGGTGGAATGGACGGGAATATTAAGCAATCAGAAAATTGGAATTCCGAAAGCAACTCCGGCGCAGATTCTTCAACAGTTGCTTGAAACAAAATGGAAGTTAAATAAATCCGACCTGGATTTAATTGTCATGCAACACCGTTTTGAATATACATTGAAAGGAAAAAATATTGTTCATCTTTCTTCTCTCGTGGTGAAAGGTGAGGATGCTGTTTACACTGCCATGGCTAAAACAGTAGGATTACCAATTGCCATTGCTGCCCGAATGATTTTAACTGGAAAAGTAAAATTAACCGGAGTGCAAATTCCGGTGACACCTGAATTGTATATTCCAATTCTACATGAACTGGAAGAATACGGAATCAGCTTTAAGGAAGAGGTGAGGTAGCAGGCCGGAGTTGGATGTAATACTCTTTTGTCAACTCAATGTAGTCTTCGGTAAAAGATCCATCTTCATTTTGGATGATTACTTCCTGCTCGTGTAATGGTTTTATTGAAAAAGTGAATTCCATGATCAGTCGTTTTTCATGACGATCAGTTTTTGTTTTCACTCGTACAAGTTC
>JAYSPU010000346.1:0-8610 GCA_043721935.1 Bacteroidota bacterium
ATTGAAATTCGTTTAATCCAGTGTTAGCTAATAGTGTTTCGGTGTATAGCAATTCACTATTCCCATTTATTAGCTGAATAGTAATTAACTCTTCTTCAGAAAATCAATTCCTGAAATTTTAGGCATTTCTATGTCCAACAATATCAAATCAATTTTCTCCTTGTCTAATATATTAGTTGCCTGTAAAACATTCTCACATTCAGCAACGAGGTTTAAGCAATCAATATCTTCTATCTGATGCTTAAGCACCGTACGTGCCATTTTATTATCATCTACTATTAAACAGTTCATTGCACCAGCCTTATACATTTTCAAAGAATTAATCTTGTTTAATTAATTTATAGTTTTCTACCTCCACTCTTGCCTTTCCGTCAATTACCATTAATTCTTTAAAATTATTTTTTATTAAACTCAAATTTTGTTTTTTACCTGCATTTAACTCCATTGCTTTCAATAACGCTATTACGGAAGAAATGCCCATAATTGAAAAGGTAGAAATCAATTGATGCGAGATACTTTCAATAATCGAATAATTAATGTTTTCAATTGCAGCGTCCAGTTCTTTTAAATCCCGAGGTGTATCTTCTATAAATATATTCAATAACTGTTGAACAGCATTTAACTTTCCATTTACTTGTTTTTTCAAACAATCAAAATCAACAACAGTATCTGTCTTTAAACTTCCATCAATATCAACGTTGATATTTTCAGACGGCACCAATGTGTGTGCAATTTTACGTTGTAAATCTTCCGGCTTATAAGGTTTCGACAAATAACCGTTCATCCCCACTTTTATACATTTTTCATAATCAACCATAGTTGCATTCGCAGTTAAAGCAATTATTGGAGTGCTGTTTTTCAATTCCTGACGAATTATGCGGGCTGCTTCATACCCATCCATCAATGGCATTTGAACATCCATCAATATCAGATCATACTTATTTTCGCGAATCAAATTGATCGCTGCATTTCCATCGGCTGCTACTGTACATTTATAGCCAAATTGCTTCATTAATGTATTGACATATTGTTGATTCATTCTGTTATCCTCCACTAACAAAATACTCAACATACCAAGATTTAATTCCTTGTTGAAAACAGGTTTATTTTTTTGACTTTCAAAAGCTTCGATTTGTAACGCTGAGCATTTTCCAAATGCAATTTGAATTGAAAACTCTGAACCAAAACCAAATTCACTAACAACAGAGATTTCTCCATTCATTAACTTGACAATATTTTTAACGATACTTAACCCCAACCCCGTTCCACCAAACATTCTGGTGGTATCATCTTCTGCTTGAACAAACCGGTCAAAAATCACTTCTAGTTTATCAGATTGGATTCCTATACCGGTATCTTTTACTTTAATCTCAATAAAATACTGATCAACTGATTCAAATACTAACCGAGAATATATCTCCACTGAACCAATGTTTGTAAATTTTATTGCATTACCTACCAGATTAATTAAAATTTGCGTGAGACGAGCCGGATCGCCAATCATACTTGTTGGAAGTTCATCATCAATAAACACTTTCAGTCCAATTTTTTTTTCTCCGGCAGTATTTTTAAACATTTTTTTAATACTGTCAACGATCTCTACTACATCAAATGGAACTTTTTCAAGGACAATATTTCCGGATTCAATTTTTGTAAAATCCAGAATATCGTTTATAATGCACATTAAATTCTCTCCTGACTTTGTAATTATCATTGCATGATCAGCTTGTGTTGGAGTCAACTTAGAAGCCCTTAGAATTTCACTGAAACCAATGATCGCATTTAAAGGAGTGCGTATTTCATGACTCATGTTAGCCAAAAACTGCTCTTTAATTTTAGCTGTATTCTCAATTTCATACTTTGATTTTCGTAAGGCATTCTCAAGTGAAACTCTTTCGGTTACATCATATCTTATAGCAACAAATCTAACCGGCTTTTTATTGATATCAAGAAAAGGAATAATTGTTGTTTCCAACCAACAAGATGATCCATCCTTACATTTGTTTTGAAATTCGCCTTTCCATATTCTTCCATCTTGAATCGTTCTCCACATTTCTTTGATAAAAGTTTCAGAATGTACGCCTGATTGAAGGATACGATGATCTTGTCCAATTAATTCTTCCCGAGAAAATTTTGATACTTCACAAAAAGCATCATTAACAAATTCAATCTTACCATCAGAATCGGTCACTGTAACGATAGCGGATTCATTCAATGCAGAATTCAGCTGTTCTATTACAGTTGCCGACTCTTCATTTTCTGCCTTAATTCTTTTTAAAACTGTATTGTCGCGGATGATTGCAAATAACTCTCCGGTGACAAGATCAGGTGTTACAACCCATTCAAGCAATCGATACGAATTATCTTTTGTCCGATAACGATTGTAAAAGTCTGTTGCTGAGTGCCCTTCCTTTAATTTATTATACACTAATTCTGTCTTTGTTCGATCATCGGGATGAACGAATTCAATAAAAGGTGTATCCAATAACTCCTTTTCAGACCAACCTAAAGTTGCAGTAAAAGCCGGATTTACTTTTTTAAAATATCCATCTAACCCGGCAATACAAATCATGTCCATTGACATGAGATAAAACTTTTCCAATTTTAACCGTTCTACGCTTTCCTTTTTAGCTACTATTTGAAGCATAATATCTTCAGCCAACGTTTTCAGCGCCTCAATCTGATTACTTGTTAATTTTTTAGGTTTTTTATCTATCACACATAATGAACCGAGAGAAAATCCATTGGGATCTATAAGCGGATAAGCAGCATAAAATCGGATTTTCGGACCTGCTAATACCAACGGATTTTCATTGAACCTTTCGTCCTTTATTGTATCCTCAATTTCAAAAAAGCCTTTTTCCATTATGGTATATTGGCAAAGTGAAATTTCTCTTTTCGTTTCATCTTCTGCCAATCCAACCTTGGACTTGAACCATTGACGATTTTTATCCACTAAACTAATCAGCACAATAGGCACATCACAGATGATTGATGCAAGCTTTGTCAGTCGATCAAATTGCTCTTCAGGTAAAGTATCAAGTAAATGATACTCATGGAGCGCCTTTAACCTTTCAATCTCATTTTCAGGAATTGGAAAATTCATAGTTGATTTTATTAATTATTAAATGGCAGCCGTATGATCTTACACATTAAAAAGAGCCTGTCGTACATTTATATAATACCAGATTGTCTCCTAGAAGTTTTCAATTAAGTGACTAAATCTTACAAAAAAGACTTGAAGGCATTTTCCTGAATTGATAAATCCGGTATTTCTTTAAAAAAATAGAGGTTGTCTTAAAACCTAAGATTGAACTGAAAAAATTCAGGTTCTTTGCTAAGCATATTTCGCCCCGGGGATGAATGAAACTTGATAGTATAATCAAATTATTTTTCCCGGATAAAAATCTAAATTAAGACTATTTCAAACGGTTGAGATTGAACTGAAAAAAAATAAGACTCATTTTAAATACAATTCGCCCCGGGGATGAACGTAACTTGATTGGATGATCAAATTTTTTTCGCAATTACGAAATTTCTATCTCTCAAACATTTAGTAAATCCGCCTCTGTGAGGCTTTTGCCATGCAATTTATCCCCTGGTTTTTCCCCTTTGCATGAACCCCAATTCAGGGCAATTCAATTAAATAATCAAAGAACTCACTTTTAAAAAAAATGTACAATCACATATTTGATAGTTAATTGTTGATGGATTTTATTTTAGCATGAACCATTATCGGTTAAAGTCAACCTTTATGAATTGCTCAGAATTTAGGGTCGGTGTATTTCCCTTTCATGTAAACTGTTCAATCCTCCGGGACGTATTCGGATATGATCATCCACTAATTATAATCAGATTGCCCTTTTAAATTGCTTTTGGAGAAAACTTCCGGCGTGTTAAAAAAAGAAAGAGGCTGTCAACCTGTCCTTTTGAGACAGCCTTTATTTGAACGACCAAAAAAACAATCGTTTACTAAAATTTATTAATATTCATCCATTGGCTCAAGCGCTTTCGCTTCATTTTTAAAAGACTCAACCTAATGCGCCGTAGGCAATGAATGAGTAATTTTAGAAGTATTGTTTACCTCGACCAATTTCTCCATCAAATTTTAATGATTTCTGTTTCGAAGTTGCTTCACAGTATCGACAACACCGGTTTCCAATAATTCTGAATACAATATCCCAACTCCATGAATACGAGACAAGACTGTCAAATTAACCCATTTCAGAATCAACGATCATTCAATCCCGGTTTTATCAGCCAATTCCTTGCTTCTTGTAATCCGCTTTGTAACAGAAGTTTATCCGGCAAAAAAATATTACTAAAACAAATTTTATTTTTGACGCATTTTTATTGTAAAAATAAATTTATTGGCTTAAATTCCATTTGAAAAAAGTCATAAACATCCGACACAACCTCTAAAAGAAAACATATGTCACCTACTCAAAATAATAATGTTTCAATTGGCAAGTTAAGTTTACAATCGGGTTTAATTATCACAGTTTGCCTGATCATGTATTTTATGATCATGCAATATTTTCAACTTACACATAGTGCCTTAGCATGGAGTTTCAATTTTGTGATTCTCTTCACAGGAATAAGTTTAACATATCGACACTACAGACTTAAGACAAACCCAAATGTTGAATACTTTTCCGGAATGCTTTTAGGGACAGCCATTACAGCTGTTAATGTGGTTCTCTTTACCTTGTTTGTTTATTTGTATTTCTCAACTCTTACTCCCGACCAACTGGTTTTACTTCAGGGCAACATCCTTTTCATGGGTGGAACACTTTCTCCTTTGAAAATTGCAGGTGCAACTTTCGTTGAAGGCTTTTCATCAGGAGTCGTTATCAGTTTTATAATCATGCAATATTATAAATCCGGATTTCGTAAGGTGAAGGCCAACAAATCCATAGAGTCATAAGGGATTCTATGTAATGAGTCGAAAAAAAATGTTGATTTACAAAATTAATTAAAAATAACGGGGAGAAATTATTCTGTCTTTTGAAAATAAAAGATCATAGCCCAACGTGATTTCATGCGAACCTGAATTGTATTTCTGCAATCCTGTTAATGTATAATCGTAGCTGTAATTGATTCGAATATTCTTTGAAAGTTGAATTCCCAACATTGCAGCGATAGCATCGCCGGTTCGATAACCGGCTCCAACCCATAACAATTCATTGATTAAAAAATTCGCATTTAAATCAAGTTCCATTGGTGCATTGACAACTGCCTTCATCATTATGGAAGGTTTAAACTTTACACTTTCATTTAAATCCATCACGTAACCTACAGCTATGTAGTAATGCCAGATTCTTGGATTGCCAACATTTCTCACAATAGTTTCTGTCTGAGAAAGTTTTATTTTGTTTTCAAATAATCTGGGAATTGAAAGTCCGGCATAAAAGCGGTCTGTTTTGTAATACATTCCAAAACCGGCATTCGGTAAAAAATATTTTCTGACATTTGAACTAAACTGAATATCGCCACTCACATTGGTCTGAACTTGTGTAAGATTTTCCTGGTCATTTACAAATCCGGCTTGCAATCCAAAGGCAAATGTGGAAGTCGGCATAATAATCCTGTAGGCAAAATTTCCATTGACAACTAACTGTTTGGTCACACCTATCGATTCATTCATTACCGATAATCCAATACCAATTTTATTGTTGCTGGTCGGACTATGAATACTAAAGGTTTGTGTTTTCGGACTTCCATCAATTCCTACCCATTGGTTGCGATAAAGGAATCCGGCAGAGATACATTCGTGTGAACCCACGTATGCCGGATTAATAAACGTCTCATTAAACATATACTGTGTAAACAGCGGCTCAAACTGAGCACTTGCAGAAATGCTGCCGATTAAAAACACTAGTATATAAATTAGCTTTTGCCAACGAATGACAATCGCACGAATTAAATTCATCTCTGATTTATTTAATACCTGACAATAATATAGCCGGTTCTTGCTTTTTCTCCGGCACCTAATTCAAGAATATAATAATAAGTACCGCTTGGTACTTTTCCATTTCCAAGTCGCAGTGAACCTACATTAACATAACCATTCCAAGTATTGTCGTAATGTTCTTTTTCATAGATAAGATTTCCCCATCTGTTAAATATCCTGAGAATATTTCCGGGATACTCATCAATGCCATCTATTACAAATTCATCATTTACTCCATCGCCATCCGGAGAAAAGCCGCTAGGAATAAAAAACTTGCTGCACACTTCTACGGTCAATGAGTCTGTACTGCTACATCCATTGACATCAGTCCCTGTTACATAATAAATAATATTCGCTCTTGGAGTTGCAACCGGATTATAAATGCTTGTATCGCTCAAAGCAGTAGCAGGTGACCAGTAATAAGTATCGGCTCCATTTGCAATCAACATAACCGGAGCTCCATTACAAGTAGTGAGAAGATGATTATCTACAGAAACCAACGGTGCAGGATGTACGGTTATTTGTACATCATCATAATCACCGCATGCACTGTTCGTGACAGTCCAACGGAAAGTGAAAACTCCGGGAGATAGATTTTCAACATTAGTTAATTCTGTTGAAGGAGAAGTAATTGTTCCATTACCAATGAAAACACTCCACATACCGGTTCCACTCAAAGGAATGAGTGCAGTCAATTCTGCCTGATCGGCATTACATAAAACCTGGTCAATGCCAGCATCAGGAATTGATGCGCTTTCACTTACCGTGACTTGAATTGTATCCTGAGTAACCGGACATGTTCCATTGCTGACAGTCCATTGAAACACATAAGTCCCGGGAATAATATTACTTACAAGTGTAACAGCACTTGCATCAGATGCAATTGCTCCACTTGAAGGACCGGAAACTTGCGTCCAGATTCCATCTCCTGAAGAAGGCAGATCTGCATTTATGGTAATCATGTTAGTATTACAGATCAATTGATCGTTCCCGCAAACTGCAATAGATGGTAGATTAGCAATACTAACCATGACAGTATCATTTGTCGAACTGCACAAACCGTTAGTGATGGTCCACAAGAAATTATAATCACCTTCTACTAATCCGTTAAGTGCAGTGGAAGGATCATTAACATTGGAAATATTCGGAACATTCGGTCCGATTATTAAGGTCCATGTACCAATTCCGCTAATAACAGTTGTTGCATTCAAGGTTGTCGAATTTACGTCACAAAGTGATTGGTCGTTTCCTGCAATTGCAACATCAGTCAATCCATAAATAATCAACTTCATTGTATCCATTTCAGTCGTACAGACACCATTTGTAACCGACCAACCAAATTCATATACACCGGGAGTTAAGTTATTGATATTTGTAACAGGATCAGTAGCATCTACAATCGTTCCGCCTGTCGGGCCACTCAACTGTGTCCATTGTCCGGTTCCTGCAGATGCCGGTGTTGCCTGCATGGTAATCGAAGATAGATTACACCACTCCTGATCATTTCCTGCATTAACATTTACAGGAAAATCATCTACTGAAATTGTGACCGAATCGGCAGAGACTGCACAAATTCCATTGCTGATGGACCATTCAAAAATATAGGTACCGGGAACAATTCCCGGTACATTCAATATCGGACTCGAAGGAGATGTAAGTGTCGGCGCATTCGGACCTGATACTTGTGTCCATACTCCAAATCCGGACAATGGAATGTTTCCTGAAAGTGTTATGCTATTTACATTACACATTGCTTGATTAGATCCTGCATCTGCAACGGTAGGTGCATAATCAATTGATACATTAACAGTATCTGTCACTTTTGTACAAATACCACTACTAACGGTCCATGTAAATGAATAAGTACCGGGAACTAAGCCGGAGATTGCTGTTGATACACTATTTACTGAATCGATGTTAGCCAGGCTAGGCCCGCTTTCCTGCCTCCACAAACCATTACCGACAACTAAAGGAACAGCTGCCATATTGGTTGAAAAAACATTGCAAAGATTCTGATCGGAACCGGCATCTGCAGATGTTGGAATGGCGCTGATCGTAATTTGAACTTCATCCGTTGTTGGTGAACACACTCCATTGCTGATTGTCCAGCTAAAAACATATATCCCTGCAGTCAGTCCGGTTACCGTAGTGTTTTCAGCGGTGATATCTGTAATGGATGGTGTATTCGGTCCGCTCATAAGAGCCCAAACACCACTTGCAGCCGCCGCATTATTTGCTGCCATTGTAATGATTGAATCATTACATAAATCCTGATCTGAACCAGCATCGGCTACAAGTGAAATCGATAGATTTGTTAGCCGAACGGTGTCCGAACTTACTGCACAGACACCATTACTAATTGTCCAGACAAAATCATACACGCCAATTATTAAATTGCCTACAACAGTATTGAAGGCAGTACTAGAGGCAATATTCGGTGTATTAGGACCACTGACAAAAGTCCAGTTGCCAATTCCTGTTGAAGCAGGTGTAGCAGAAAGTCCGGAAGCAACTACATTGCAAAGATTTACATCCGTTCCTGCATTGGCCGTTGAAGGCAATGCATTTACAGTCACTTGTACACTATCTGCTGTTGAAGCACAAACTGAATTGCTGATAGACCATTCAAAAACATATACACCCGGAATCAGTCCATT
>JAYSPU010000347.1:0-2970 GCA_043721935.1 Bacteroidota bacterium
TTTTCCTCAGAATTGGACCATTTATTATGGTAATAAAAAGCCGCACCGACAGAAAGTAAAGCAATCGTAATACTTGCAGCGATTCTCATATCAGACCACATAGAACGAACAATCGGTTCAACCTTTTTTACTTTGGATTCAGACTGAACAGCATTCAATAATTTAGCACGAACTTCTTTCCGTGGTTCAACAGACTGAGAAACAGCCATTCCAAATAATGACTCTTCAACAATATCCAACTCCATCTTCAATTCAGGTTGAATGGAAAGCAAGCGCTCAAACTCCTCCCGTTCCTGGTCGGAAAGAGATCCCATGACGTAAAGTTCTACGACACCGGAAGCGATATATTCTTTAATTTCCATTTCTTAGTTGAAGTATTGTTTTAATCGTTGTATTGCAGTTCGGGCACGCGTTTTCACAGTTCCCAAAGGTATTTGAAGTTTCTCTGCTGCTTCAGATTGTGAGTAGCCACCGTAATAGAGTAAATCTATTACTTGTCTGTATTCAGGCTCCAGTTTACCAATGATATTTTTAACATCAATCGTGTCAGGATTGTAAATCATTGATTCCTTTTCCTCAGATACGTTGTTTTCGTCTCCCCGGTTTTTATTTTCATGGATATATTCAGCAGATCGCACTTTATCTATAGCAGTATTGCGGCAAATATTTACCATCCAGGTAAATAAACGCCCTTTTGACTCGTCATAACGATCAAAATTCTTCCAGATTTTAATAAATGCGTCTTGAAGTATGTCCTCAGCTGCTTCTTCTTCCACAATAATTCGTTTGATGACACCAAAAAGGGCAGCTGAATAGTTGTCATACAGGATTTCAAGACCCTTACTATTATGGTCTCGTAGAAGCTCAATTAACTGGCTTTCTTCTACCTTGATTTTTCCTGACACAGCGGTAATTTACAAAATGTTAGATAAGACACTACGAATTAGACAATTTTTATAATAACATCTAATCTGAACAGATCCACGTCCGGAAAGTTCAAACCTTCGCGAAATGGAACATTTTTTTTACTTGAATCCTTAAACTTAAACCAACTTACCATGAAAAAAATAATTTTGGCCTGTATTCTAAGTGTGTTATCGGTTATTGTTTTTGCTCAGACGACTAAAAAAAAGGTTGAAGGCAAAACAGCTACTGAAATGAAACATGACATGAAACATGACATGAAACACGAATGTTACAAGATGAAAGATAATGCTATTATGCACTGTACCGGTGATATTGCAACACCGCAAAAAGCAGAGGTAAAATTAAAGAATGGCTCTGTTCTCACATTGGATGGCAAATTGACTGATGCAAAAGGAACAAGCACTCAGCTAAAGGACGGTCAATGTATAACGTTAATGGGAGAAATTGGTGATTGTGAAGCTATGCACAGTACAATGAAAAAAATGCACGATCATTAATAGCTAATTAATTTTGCAAAAGAAAAAAGGTAACAGATTCTCCAACCAAGAGTTTTCTGTTACCTTTTTTAATTCTAACAATCCAAACAAATAAACTAACTCAACATATTTAAGGCCTCCTAACAAGGCTGTTTAAATTATTTTCTAAGAGTGAAAAGTCTGCCGATTCACTGATACTGTCTCCGTTTAAATCACTCGGATCATAGGTGTGAGTACATGTGCTGAGTGAATTTTGCTCAAGCAACAGATCAATCACAGCGTCTTTGACTATATCTCCTCTATAGATTCCGAATACGTTTAACCCTAAAGCTTTCAAATTGTTTCCAAATGCGACATTATTTGTTGATGTAAAATCGTAAAACGCATTTCTTGCAATTGTTAGTGGTGAAAAAGCCCACGTTTCCAATATGCTTTGGCCTTTAAAAGAAATATGACATCTTGAATTGAAGATTGTCAATGAAAAATGTCCGGGTATTACATCCGCTGACATTTCATCACCATTCAACCCAAAAGCAATAAAACTATTTTGGAACGTATAAATAACAAAATAATCTGTACTAAATGCCTGAACAGAAAAAGGATCACAAGCATTTGTCAGTCCGGTAACTTGTATAAAACCATCCTGGCAATCAGTATGACTTGCATCAAATGAAATTAAATTAGAAATGCTCACAGAACATGTAGGTCGAACTACTACCTGTTGTGTATAATCAGAACCATCACAGAAATTACACTGAAGAATATATTCTCCGGAAGTTTGCTGATCAAATACAACAACTTCTCCTGCCAGTACTCCGTTGAAACTACTTTGACCTATCAGAGAAACATCATACGGATTACAAATACCGGAAATGCTTACGCTAACAGATCCATCGTAACAACCATAGCCACTTGAATTTAATATTCCAATTGAGGGTGCAGCAGTACATGAAACACATTGAGCAAATCCTACAGTCGTTAAACAATTTAAATAAGCCTGGGCGATTAAAAAACTAAATAATTTCATTCTATAAATGGTTAAAAAAGGATCAACACTAAAAGCAAATTTGAAGTAGTAAAGTTAACATTCTATTATATCCAGCCAAATAAAAAAAATTGAAATCGGAGCCGGCGCTATTTAATCGTCAGACCTAAAAAAGTTTGTTTTAAAAAATAATAATAAGACCAATTATAGCGAACCCAGAGCAGATGGCAAATCCATCGCACGTCTCCAGGCTGCCAACTGACCAAGATGCATAGCCTCATGATTGATGCACATGAAAATAATCAGGTCCAGGAGAGTAGGCATAAATCCACTAAACCTCCATTTCACTGCTTCCTTCAATTTATCTTCTGTTAGTTTAGCCAACATCATTTTTACTTTGCTATGTTGATGTGTTAACTCTTGCAATAACTCTTCTTTGGAAGGATACCTACTCCTATCGCTATCAGGCAGACGCGGATCACCCGGTCCCTTGCGTAAAAAAAGTTCCCTCCACTCTTCTTTCATTTCAAATTCTCCACCTAAGTCTTCCACCAACAATGCACTTCCGGAAATTAAATGTCC
>JAYSPU010000348.1:0-8585 GCA_043721935.1 Bacteroidota bacterium
GCAGGGTCAGAAATTCCGGGAGTACCGGCATCGGTAACCAAAGCCATGGTCAAACCTTCTTCCAGACTATCCATGACTTGATTTAAAACTTTATGCTCATTGTGCTGATGAAATGGCTGCAATCGTTTATGAATTTCATAATGATGAAGTAAAAATCCGGTGTTGCGTGTATCTTCAGCAAGAATCACATCCACTTCTTTTAATATTCGAAGTGCACGAAGGGTAATGTCTTCCAGATTTCCAATCGGAGTTGGAACGAGATAAAGTTTTGACATGAAAAGTTTTTTCTGCGTGCCTTACGACATGTAACGACGTTCGACAAGATCGACAAAAGCACTGGCAGCGGCTGCATGATTCTCCCAGTTATTTTCAACGGAAGTCTGATTTAAAAAATCATGAGCTGATTCCAGATTTAAAAACCCATTGAATTGTTCAACTGCAGCATTGTATGTACCGGAATCACCGCCAAAAAGCTGATTGATGAATTGGAACTTTTCATTCAATCCGATTGCAGCACGAAGATCTTTAATCGGTGTTCTTATATGATCACCAAAACGCTTTGAAGGTTGTTTGGCAAGTTTATCAGCTAAACGTTCTGAATTCTGAAAACGATCGCCCAATGTTGGACTGTCTTCGTACAATTCATGGATATCGTGATTGCCTTTTTTCTTAGAAGAAGATGGTTCATTACCGGTGACTAATTCAGTATGACGAATCAAAGGAACTTCCTTCGGTTGTTCCTGAAGTATTTCTTTTCTCATTGTGGGAATCGACTGATCGGTAACCTCCTGGCTTTTCAATACAATTACTTCATCAATTTTAGGATATGATAGTACAGGCTGAACAGAAGTTGAAATTGGAACAACCGGAGTTTCAATCTTTTTTCCCTCCATTGCATGAACGGCTGTTTCAATTTCTGTTAACATCTGAAGTGAATGCTGACGTTGTAATTCGAGGACAGATTCGTACAAGCGACGGATCTCTACTAGCGTCGAATCGAATTCATTAGCCGGAATTGAAGATGCGTGCATCATTAATGAACGGTGCAGTTCACGAATTTTCTCCGTTTGAAGAATGATTTGCTGGTGTAAAAGGGGGATTTGCATGTTGGGTTTTAACGGTAAATTTTTACAGATGTTTTATTTCTTAACAAATTGTCTGAACCTTGTTTTCGGGCTTGGCGAATTACTCACAAACAAGTACGTTTGCCATTCACACAAAAGGTAATTATCCAACCCTTTAATAAAGTTAAGCAAAATGTTTCTTGAACATCTAAAACCCACAGATGTAAAAAAAGGCCATATCGAAGTGATTTGCGGGTCTATGTTTTCGGGAAAAACCGAAGAATTAATCCGTCGCTTAAAACGAGCAAAAATTGCAAGGCAAAAAGTAGAGATTTTTAAACCCAGAATCGATACCCGCTACGATGAAGTAAATGTAGTATCTCACGATGCCAACTTTATTCATTCAACTCCTGTGAGTTCTTCTTCACAAATTCTTTTATTAGCAAATGATGTTGAAGTTATTGGCGTAGACGAAGCACAGTTTTTTGACGAGGAATTACCATCTGTTTGTCATCAATTGGCCAACCGTGGAATTCGTGTAATTGTTGCAGGACTTGACATGGATTACTTAGGAAAACCATTCGGTCCGCTTCCAACTTTATTGGCTACGGCTGAATATGTTACAAAAGTTCATGCGATTTGCATGAATTGCGGCAACCTTGCAAACTATTCCCATCGAACGGTGCATAATGACTCCCGCATTTTATTAGGTGAACAGGAAAGTTACGTTCCTTTGTGCAGAGTTTGTTTTAACGAAGAATTAATACGGTCGAATGAGTGATACTTTTTATACGGTTGTCCAACTTGCCGAAATAATTGGCGGAACTCTGATATCATCAGGAACTGAAGGCCGTATTAATATTTTACTTACCGATAGCCGGAATTTAACGCATGCAGAAACATCATTGTTTTTTGCATTAAAAGGCGAAAGGCACGATGGTCATAAATTTATTGGCGAATTAATTGGACAAGGTGTTCGCAATTTTGTGGTTAGTGAACCACCAACAGCTGATTGGAAAGCTGCCGCTAATTTTATTTTAGTTCCCGATTCGTTGATTGCCTTACAGCAATTAGCTAAAGCACATCGCAATCGTTTTCATTTACCTGTTATCGGAATAACAGGTAGCAATGGAAAAACTATTGTAAAGGAATGGCTGTATCAACTTTTGCGCACCGATTATAATATCGTACGCAGTCCGAAAAGCTATAACTCTCAAACCGGAGTTCCACTTTCTTTATGGAACATCAGAGAGGAACATCAACTGGCAATCATAGAAGCCGGTATTTCTAAACCGGGTGAAATGAAAAAGCTGGAAGAAATGATTCTTCCATCAATCGGTATTTTCACTAACATCGGTACACCACACGATGAAAATTTTCAAGATCAAAACGAAAAAGTTGTTGAAAAACTGAACTTATTCCATAGTGTAAAAACACTTATATATTGTAAAGATTACGATTCAATTCGGGAAAACATTGCTTCGCATTCGTTTGAAAATTCAGATGTAGCTTTCTTTTCCTGGTCCAGAAGATCGAAAGCAGAATTACAGGTAGGTCGCATCAACAAGAAGAACGACGAAACAGAAATACAAGCTGTTTACAAAGAATCTTTTATTCAAATCCACATTCCATTTATTGATGATGCATCAATTGAAAATGCAATTACTTGTTGGTGTTTATTGCTTGCACTTGGCTATGAAAACGAAGTCATCGTTGAACGAATGCATTTTTTGAGTCCGGTTGCCATGCGACTTGAAATGAAAACCGGGATTAATAATTGTTCAGTAATCAACGACAGTTACAATTCTGATATTGGTTCATTAACCATTGCATTGGATTTTTTGAATCAGCAAAAACAACACAATAAAAAGACCATCATTCTTTCTGATATTTTACAAAGCGGAAAGAATGAAGAATTCCTGTATGGAGAAGTTGCACGATTGATTTCGGCAAAAGGTGTAGACAAGTTAATCGGAATTGGCTCCTCTATATCGAGACAGAAGGATCAGTTCAATTTATCCAAATCATTCTATGATTCAACGGAAGACTTTTTAAAAGACTTTTCTCCGATCGATTTTAAAGACGAAACAATTTTGCTCAAAGGAGCACGGCCGTTTGGTTTTGAAAAAATCAGCAAGGTGCTCCAGCAAAAGTCTCATGAAACAGTTTTAGAAATTGATTTAAATGCGCTCGTTCACAACCTTAATTATTACAGATCCCGTTTAAAACCCGAAACACTTATCATGGCTATGGTAAAAGCCACAAGCTATGGAAGCGGGAGTTTTGAAATAGCCAACATCTTACAATTTCATCACGTTGATTACCTCGCAGTCGCATATACCGATGAAGGTATTGAACTTCGTAAAGCAGGGATATCATTGCCTATAATGGTAATGAATCCTGAAATCATGAGCTTTGATTTAATGATGAAATACAAACTGGAACCGGAGATTTATAATTTCCGATTGCTGGCACAACTACAGGACGTTTTAAAAAAACACCAAGGCGAACCGTTTAAAGTTCACATCAAACTAGACACCGGTATGCATCGGTTAGGTTTTGAAGAGAAAGACATGAATGAATTGTCTATTCGGTTGAATAACAATAAAAATATTAAAGTACAATCGTTCTTCAGTCATCTTGCTGCAAGTGATGAATCGGAGCATGACGGATTTACTCAAATGCAGATTCGGCGATTTCAAACGATGAGTGAAGAATTACAAAAGCAGTTGACGTATCCCGTAATGCGACACTTGTTGAACTCATCAGGTATACTTCGTTTCAGTGAAGCTCAGTTTGAAATGGTCAGACTTGGAATTGGATTGTACGGAATAGCCTCTACTTCTAATGAGCAACTCCATTTGAAACAAGTAGCAACACTAAAGACAACAATTTCACAAATAAAAAGTGTACGGGCGAATGAAACAGTTGGATACAGTCGCAAAGGAAAATTGAAAAGAGACACACTCATTGCTACAGTTGCCATTGGCTATGCCGACGGATTAAACCGTAGACTTGGCAATGGGGCCGGTAAACTGCTCGTCAACGGTCGTGCAGTTCCTATTGTAGGCAATGTGTGCATGGACATGTGTATGTTAGATGTCACCGATGTACCGGCACGAGAAGGCGATGAAGTGATTGTATTTGGCAAGCAATTACCGGTTACAGAAATGGCGCAAGTATTGGGAACAATTCCATACGAGGTTTTAGTCAATGTCTCTCAACGGGTAAAACGAATTTATTACCACGAATAAGTATTCAACTATTAAATCATACAGACTCTTAAAAGAACCTTGGTGTTTTACTAAAATGCTTAACACGTTGTCCGCGTTTTACATAAGCAATGTATGACAGATTAATTTCAAAAGCACTTGTAGAGCCTGTTAAGGAAGACAAGTAAGAAGTATTGATATCATAGCTAAGACCGAGACCGAACATGTTGTATTCTATTCTTGCAGCAAGTGCAATTGCATCATCCCAGCGATAGAATCCGCCTAAGTAGAAATAAGCTTCTTTTTTATAGTTCGTATAACGCGACTTAAATTGAATTTTATTTTTAACGAATCCGCCGAACATAATTTCTTTTTGTTTTCCCTGAAGCATGAAATATGCTTTTGGTGTCAGCCATGTCATGTTTTCTTTATTCAATGAAATTTCTGCACCGGTATTAACAGTTATGCGTCTTCTCAATGGAGCTTCACCTTCGGAAAAGAAGCTCACATTCGGACTTCCAATGTGGTGCATTGCAGCACCAAATGAAAAGGAATTGAATTCATCAGGAACATGAAAATACATGAAGCCTGCATTTAAATCCAAGTAAGAAAATTGTTGCAATTGAATTGCCTCTCGACTAGGCAGAGCAGGATCAAATCCATCGCCATTCCATTGACTATCCCAGGTTGCTTTGGAAAGATCCAACGACTGTTGATTTAATCCGGCCTGAAAACCAAGCGAGATGTAATTATCTTTTTCCGGATCTAATGCAGCTGTATACGAAAGAGAACCTTCAATAATAGTTGATCTGAATCCTGCAGTACCGGCCTTATCCTGATATAGAAGAAAACCAACACCAAAATAATTACTACCCAGTTCACCTTTGGCAATTGGAGCATCTGCAGAAATGTGAATCGTTTTATATCCACCTCCTAAACCTGACCACTGAGTTCTGTAATTGTTACTCAATCGGAAGGTTCCATCGAATACACCGGTCATAGCCGGATTCATATGCAATGGTGTGCCATAGAATTGAGTGAAATGCGGATCCTGAGCTGAAACAGAAGTTGCAGTGATGCACGTCACAACAGCGACTATGAACTTTAAATTATTTCGTACAAATTTCAACATTCAACGTGTGTTTGTGCTTATCGTATTAATGTAACGGAACCGGACTCTGTGAAGCTTTTGCCATCATCGTAATTAACAGTCACGACATAAGTGAACACACCCGGATCCAATTCTTTTCCTTTATAAGTTCCATCCCATGGTATTGCTGCATTTGTTGTTTCAAAAACCATTTCTCCCCAACGGTCGAAGATGGTAAATCGAACGCCATATAAATTATTTCCTCTGACAAAGAGATAATCATTTGAACCATCACCATTCGGAGAGAAGGCATTTGGAACAAAGAATTTATTACGATGAAGAACGGTAACGGTTACTTGTCGAGTGACAAAACATCCTGTAGTATCTGTTATTCGAACTACATAAGTAGTAGTTAATGCAGGAGAAGCAATAGGATTCGGACGATAAATTGAATCTAATCCAAGCGATGGCGACCATAGATAGGTTAATCCGCCGGTAGCAACTAATTGATAAGAGTCACCAAATTGCATAGTAGTATCCGGACTAATAGTAGCATCCGGAACGAAAATTACTTCAACATCTGAATAACGGATGAGTGTATCAGCACCATATTGATTGATGGCAATTAACTGAACATCATACAATCCTTCTCTGGTATAACACACAGTTGGATTACGACCGGAAACCGTATCCGGCGTTGCACCGGGAAAATACCAATGCCATTCGTTAACTCCTAATGAATTGTCTCCCAGAAATGAAACACAATGCTGAGGACAAAGACGAGTGATGTTGCTGGTATAAGATGCTACCGGCAATGGACATACATTGGCGCGAATATAATTTGTTTTGGTTTTGGTATTACTTCCAAATTGATTGGATGTAATTAATGTTACACTGTAAGTACCCGGACTGCTGTAACAAACCTGCGGAGGATTCGGACCGGAAGTAGTATCAATCGACGGAGTGCCGCCCGGAAAAAACCAACGCCATGATGTTGCACCAATACTAAGATCTGAAAACGTAATGCAATCTCTTTCGCATATTACAGAATCACTGGCTTCAAAATCAGCGATCGGAGCACTACAGGAATTAACAGTGATGTAGTTTGAACGGGTAAGAGTATCAGTACCGGAAGGACCATTCACGATCAGTCGAACATTGTACGTACCCGGATTTGCATAGCAAATATTTGTTGGGTTATAAATCGAAGCACTACCCGGATTGGCGCCGATAAAGCTCCAGGAATAAGAAGTGATCAATACACTAGTATCAGCTGTAAAACTGATGCAGTCACCAATACAAAGTGTAGTTTGATTTGCTGTAAAATTTGCTGTTGGAGCAGACAAAGCAGCAATGACAACACTGTCCACAGCAAAACTCTGAGGCAGTCCTGCAAAGTTCTCATCGTTCTTCCAGCGGAACCCAATTCTAACATTCGGATTGTTGTTAGCTGAAGTTGGCAATGGAATTAGCAGACGTGTCCAAATAGCCGGAGTGCCGGGCTGTCCGGAACAATTGCCTGTTGCAGTAACAGCAGGAGTGCTCAATAAATTCCAACTCGTTCCATCAAAATAATCGACTTGAACAAAGTCATTTCCTCCGGGCTCTCCTTGAAGAATATATTTAAATGCGATGACCAGATTATAATAGTTGGCTAAATTAATAACAGGTGATTGAGCTCTCCGATCAGTCATCGTTCCTGCAGCAGGATCATAGATAGCTCCGCAATCAAAATCTGCACAATATAAAGTAGTGGGAGCACCGAGTACTGATCCTACATGCAAACAACGATCGTTGTTAGATGTAAGTGGACAACCAATGTTACTGCAATCATTAACAACCGAAGGCTTTTCAGTTGACGAGATGTACCATGTATTAGCCACAGTACCTTGTATACCTATATCCAACATAGTCCATGCACCATTTGAGGTAACTGTACCGTTGGCAAAATTTCCTTTGTCACAAGCACCGGCTGTAAAACCGAAGTCTTCAAACCAAACTACCTGTTGAGCAGAAGCAATCTGAAGAAACGAAATAAAGAGAACGGTGCAAAATGCACGGATAGGGATGGAGAAATACACCTTTTTGTAACGGTTGACCATATGGAGTTAAAAGCGAAACAATTTACAATTATTTTTTTTATACAACCTTATCTGTTGTAACTGGACACAAAAGTATATAAGTTAAAATCAGCCGATTGCGAAGCCATTTCGATTTCAGCTCTGATTTGATCGCGTTTCAGATCATGCATTCTGTGCTTACGAATAAGCTGATAGGCTTTTTCTGTCAACAGAAAGGCTTTTTTTTCATTGTATCCTGATGATAAACGGTGTTTTTCAACTTGCTCCAGAAATTCAGTCACTCCATCAGATTGGGTGGCAATAACCGGAATAACCGGAATGATCCATCCACCGGTTTTCGGATGGTGAAGCATTTTTCTGAGAGCATTCGTCAATGCTTCTGCTCCTTCCCGGTCTGCCTTATTGACGACAAATACATCAGCGATTTCCATGATCCCTGATTTCAGCGCTTGTATCTCATCGCCTGATTCGGGAACCAGTACGACGACTGTTGTATCTGCCAACCCGGCGATTTCAACTTCCGATTGACCGACACCTACTGTTTCTACGATGATCAAATCAAATCCTGCTGAACGCATGACATCGATTATCTCAATAATTTTTTCTGACAATCCGCCCAAGGAACCTCTGGTTGCCAGTGAACGAATAAAAATTTGCTGATTATTAAAATGTTCAGCCATTCGTAGCCTGTCACCTAACAAACTTCCATAGTTGAAAGGAGAAGTTGGATCAACTGCAATAACACCGATATTTTTTCCCTGATCAGTCCATGCTCGTAACATAGCATTAATGAGTGTACTTTTTCCTGCACCCGGCGGACCGGTAATCCCGACTACCGGAACTGAGGTAGGGCGAATAGTTTGAAGGATTTCCTGATAACCCGGCAATTCGTTTTCTACAACAGTTATGCAACGAGCCAATGCCTTACGGTCACCGGACACGAGTCCTTCAAGTATTACGATATGTTCTTTTACTGCCATCTCTGCGGCAACAAAGAAAACAGAATAGTATCGCCTTTCAAAAGGAAAAAGAGAAATATGGCTAACTTGCAAACGTTGAAAAGTTATGAATCAGCTATCCGTCGTCATCATCACCTTTAATGAAGAGCGCAACATCGGCCGATGTCTGCAATCAGTCC
>JAYSPU010000349.1:0-8044 GCA_043721935.1 Bacteroidota bacterium
TAAAACATGTAGGTAATCAATGTCCAGGGACGATGAAGGAAACTTATAGGATTAGCAGGAAACGCCAGGTAATGAGAAACCTGATCAAAGGTGAAAACAGGAACCAGAAACAAGTATGAAATAGCATTCACTAAGCGCACAATTAGAAAAACACCAACATTGATGAGGATGAATCGATCGAGCGTATCAGCCAGATGAAAATGCCTATTAATTTGTTGGCGCAGGGAATTCATAATGTTATGTATTGCTGATGTGTTTAATGATAGAAGTCTTGAGGGTTTCGGTTTCTCTTCGTTTTGTTCCAGATTTGAATGATGATAAATCCGGTGATTAATCCGCCGAGATGCGCAAAGTGTGCAACATTATCACCTGCCGTATTTTGGATTCCGGAAAATAATTCAAGAGCACCGTAGATGATTACAAAATATTTTGCTTTAATCGGTATGATAAAATAAACATAGATCAAGTTATTCGGATACAACATTCCGAAAGCCAGCAACAATCCCATGACAGCTCCTGAAGCTCCTACTACATTTGGAGCATTGTACACATCTACTTTGAATTGTTTCATGTATTCAACGCTGAGCGAAATGGCTTCCTGAGAGTTCGTTTGTAGCAATGCATTGAAGTCGCGTGTGAATGTATTGTAATTGCTAGCCAGATCTTCGGATGAAAAGTTCCGGAAGGCTTCAGAGTTAACGAGGCTTTGAAGTTTATCTACTCCCGGATTGGCGATATAATCATTTACAAACTGTAGCGCAGGTTGCATTTGATAATACACAATTGCATAATGTGCAACTGCTGCACCGAGTCCGCATAAGAGATAATAATTCAAAAACCGTTTACTTCCCCACGTGTTTTCCACAGCACTTCCAAACATCCACAATGCCAGCATGTTTAAAGCAATGTGTCCGAAGCTGCCATGCATGAACATATAAGTGACGATCTGGTAAACACGGAATTTTTCTGCGGCAAAATAATGCAAGCCGAGTATATCATTCAAATCAATTCCCTGACGGTAGAGAACCTGTGTCGCCAGAAATAAAATGCCGTTAATGATGAGCAGGTTTTTAACTGCTTCAGGCAATAGTTTTATTCCGGTCGGGCGAAAGTCTTGGTTATTCATTCGGTTGTTTTAGCTTGGGTAAGTCAGATGGAACCTTTTAAAAACTCTGACAATTCAGAGGCTTTCAGATAAATTGCACAGCGTTTTCCATCGATACCGGTTTTTCCTTTTTCAGATTTTTCTATTTCATTGACGATGGCTAGCATTTCATCTGTTGAAAGCTGACTACCTTTTTTTATGGCCATACTTTTACTCAATGCACGAGCCAGTAATTCGCGTTTACCGGTTGAGTAATTGGAAGCGTTGTTTTTAAACTGCTCCAGCATGCGTTCAATCAGTTGGACAGCATTGCCTGTCATCATTCCTGACGGTGTGGCTTGAAGTACATACGTATTGACACCAAATACTTTCATATCAAACCCCATACTTCGTAAATCTTCTTCCATTTCCTGAATCAAATGAAAATCGCCTGCAGAAAAATTTAAGGTTTGCGGAAATAAATCGTGTTGTGGCAGTGGCATTTCTTCTTTTAATAAAAAACGATCGTATAAAATTCGTTCGTGTGCAGCGGTTGCGTCTATTATTAAAAGTGTTTCCTGTTTTTTGCCTATGATGAAGCCTTGTAATTGGAAGAGTGTAGTGTATTCCTGTTTTTCCGGAACTTCAGGCAGAGGAAGGGTGGCAGGTGATTCGTGAGATTTAACTTCAACTTCCTGTAACCGATCGTACATTTTTTCCCATCCTGCAGATGCCAGTGGAGTTGAACTTTTAAACGGATTGTAATCAGTATTGACAGTAACCATCGGTTTGTTTACAGCTTTGAACCGCATTGCATGTGGAACATCAAATGTTGGCTCACGATCAAAATCCAATGCCGGACTTACATTGTATTGACCAAGTGAGCGTTTAACTGAAGCACGAACAATTGCATAAACAGATCGTTCGTCTTCAAATTTAATTTCTGTCTTCGTAGGGTGGATGTTGACATCGATACGTGACGGATCAATGTCAATGTATAGCCAATAGGAAGCATAACTGTCTTTCGACAACAGTTCTTCGAAAGCATTGGTAACGGCGTGATTCAAATAACCGTCTTTGATGTATCGTTTGTTAACGAAAAGAAATTGTTCGCCGCGAGTCTTTTTTGAGAATTCAGGTTTGCCTACGAAACCGGAAATGGTGAGTAAGCTGGTTTCTTCGTGCACAGGTACGAGTCTTTCGTTGTAATTCGCTCCGTTCACATTCACTATTCGCTGTCGTAAGTTTGAAACGGGAAGTTTGAAAATTTCAACTCCATTCTGATTCAGATGAAAAGAAACCTCCGGATGAGCGAGTGCTATTCGTTCGAATTCATCGATGATGTGTCGTGCTTCTATGCTGTCAGACTTTAAAAAATTACGTCGGGCTGGGATATTGAAAAACAGATTGCGTACGAGGATAGAAGTTCCGGGAGCAGTGCTTACCGGTTCCTGCAATTTAAAAACATTGCCATCTACTTGCAGCAGAGTTCCGGTTTCGTCTTCGTGGCGGCGTGTCTTAATTTCAACTTGTGCGACAGCCGCTACCGATGCTAAAGCTTCACCGCGAAAGCCTTTGGTTCGTATTGAAAACAAGTCTTCGGCTGTACGGATTTTACTGGTAGCATGCCTGGAAAAGCTGAGTCTGGCGTCGGTCGGACTCATTCCACAACCATTATCGATGATGTGAATACTTGATTTTCCGGAATCTTTAATGAAAACTTCTATTTTAGTGCTTCCTGCATCTACAGCATTTTCAACGAGTTCCTTCAAGGCCGAAGCCGGACGTTGAATTACTTCACCCGCAGCGATCTGATTTGCAACAGTTTCGGGTAACAGACGGATCATGTCAGACATAGGCCTTAAAGGTCGGAAAAAAAATTAAAAACAGATGATTTTTCTAGTGTTCATTTTTAACTATTGATCTCTTTGATTGTTTGAGGATCAACAGCATGCACATAATGTAAAAAGATTTCGCTGAATTGCTTAACTTTTTTTATCTTAATCGATGCAAATCTAGTAACACTCTGCCTTATGATAGATAGAAAATTAAACAAAGCTTTTGCCGGTTACCACATGTTACATTTACTTGCAGCAGTCGATGGGTCTTTTGCAGTTGAAGAAGATTTGGTTATTCGCCGCTTCATGGTAGAAAATTTTCCATTAAACTTTAGTCTGGATAATGAAATTGAAATTCTGTCCGCTCTTGCACCTGAAGATTATGTATTGCATTTCGAAAAATGCATGAATGATTTTTACGAAGACTCAACAGTGAAGGAACGTAATCACTTCATGGATTTTGCTGTCAAACTTGCAAAAGCAGATAATGTGTTGAGTGATTCTGAAAATATTTTTCTGAAAACATTATTTGATATGTGGGACAATCAACCTTACTAATACAATGCAATCATAGGCATGGCACAGTATTTTAACTGCATAAATGGATGTGGTGGAAAGGAGTCAGTTCAATAGGGTTGGCTCCTTTTATTTTTTTCAGTATTTGTTACCTATAAGCTGCTAACAGATTGAAACCAAGCATACAGTTATGTTCTTTGAAAGTCGGATACAATAGGGATCAGCCAATTTTATCCGTAATTCTACTCATGAAAATTTGTAGAGCAGAAACATCACTTCGCATTTCAATGATGGAAAAAAGCTACACTTTATTTGAGAGAAAGTGTAGCGTCGTTTAGTGTTTTAATTTATCCTTGAACACCTTTTTAAATTTCTCGACTTTTGGTGCTACTACAAATTGGCAATACGGTTGATCACCATTCTGATTAAAATAATTCTGGTGATAATCTTCTGCTTTATAGAAAACGGTTAATGGTGAAATTTCAGTTACAACCTGATCTTTATATGCACCGGAAGCATTCAACTCTTTTTTAATTTTTTCGGCAATTGCTTTCTGTTCGTCGTTATGAAAATAAATAACAGAGCGATACTGCGTCCCAACATCATTTCCCTGTCTGTTTAGTTGAGTAGGATCATGAGAAGCAAAAAAGGCTTCGAGTATATCTGTGTAATTTAATTTGGTGTTGTCATAAATGACCTGTGTGACTTCTGCATGTCCGGTGCGTCCGGTGCATACTTCTTTATACGAAGGGTTTTTTATGTCGCCACCTGAATAACCGGAGGTAACTGAAACGACACCATCCAGTAGCTGATATTGTGCTTCCGTGCACCAAAAGCAACCACCGCCAACTGTTGCAGTATCAAGATGCGAAGCATTTACATTTTCATCATTCATTTTTGCAAGGGGTTTTTCGGAAGATTTTGTTTGACCACAAGATGTAAAGCCAATAAGCATTGCTCCGAATAAAAAGAGATTTTTATACATGACAAATAATTTACAAACCTAACAACTGTAAAAGTACATTGTTTATTTTAGGATAGTAAACTTTTGCTGGGAAAGAATTTTGGTTCCCGTATGATCCGTCACCACAATTTTATAAGTTCCGGGTTCGAAAAAATTAAAAGCTGTTAACGTATAACCTGCTGTGTTTTTGGTAGGCAATTCTCTGTCGTCAATCCATTCGTCTTTACCATTGACTATTTTATAGGCAATGAACTTCAAAATATATGGATCCTGTAAATTTTCATCCGGAATCAGATCTGCAAACACCATGACTTGTGTGCCTTTTCCTTCGGTTACAAGCGTGAAATTTTCTTTGGCCGGAGCAGGCTTTGGTTTGCCATAGCCTAATTTACTCGATCCCGATAAATGGTCGGTAAGGACTAAGTTTTTTATTTCTTGTCCGTTCGTTGGGTTACAGATAAAAAACAAAGCCACTATAAGGAGTGGCAACATTCGCTTCATCATCTTTCAATAATATGGATTTTTTTAATGTGAAGCAACCACGCAAACATTGGATAATGAGGCATCTGATCCATCCGGAAGAACGATTGATTCAGATGCTGAAACATGATGTATTGCATGAAAACCGGCATCTGTCAGTGCTTTTGTGAGATCTTTGGCTTCGAAAAATTTAAAGCCATACTCCGTAAAAGGCATTTGCTTCATTGATTCACCTGTTCTGAAGGCTAATAACAGGAGGCCGCCCCGACTTAATTGACTCTTTAAATGAAGAAGTAATGGCTGAACATCATCCCAAAAGTACACGGTGTTTACGGAAAATATTTTGTCAAATTTTTTACTTCCGGTGAAATCGGCAAAAGTTGAATGAACAAATGAAACGTTTTGTTCATTGAGACGATGTTGATTTTTCAAATTCGCAGCCTGTATCATTTCTTCGCTAAAGTCGACTCCTGTATAGTGAAGAGTAGATTCTAGCTGAAACAGATTCTCTACGAATGAACCATCTGCGGGTCCTAATTCCAGTATCCTATCATTTGGTTGAAGTTTTATTTCCTGAAAAATCATGTCGTACATCTTTCTGTTCGCCTTTGACATGAATCCAGCAATTTCTATTGCATACGCCCCGTGTGGCTTTCGTAATTGTTCAGCAATAAATTTCGAATCAGGTTTTTGCATCAGCATATTTTTTAAGCATCATAAACCCAATAGTTCCGGCAACAAAGGACGATATCAGGATCATCAGCTTTGCATTGATTATATTTTCTTCATTGGTAAATGCCAGTAATGAAATGAAGATGGACATGGTAAATCCGATTCCACCTAAAAATCCGGTGGCTATAATTTCTTTGAAATTTACATTCGACGGTAATTTGCTTATGCCTGCTTTAATCGCCAACCAGATAAACAAGGTAATCCCCAGAGGTTTTCCTATTACCAGTCCGGCTGCGATTCCAACACTTTCACGGGTGAGTAACTGATCACCAATCGCGCCGCTTATGTTGATGGCCGTGTTTGCCATGGCAAATAGCGGCATGACTAAAAAGTTGACCGGTGTATGCAGGATATTTTCTAACCGTGTCAATGGTGAACGCTTGGTTTTACTATAAGGGATGCAGGCTGCCAAAATCACTCCTGATATGGTAGAATGAATCCCTGAATTGTAAATGCAAAGCCATAAGACAACTCCTAATAGTAAATAGGGTAGAAGTGATTTTACATTGAAGCGATTTAATATAAGCATTACGACGACTACGACTGCAGCATATCCAAGGTACATCAATGCAATTCCTTTTGTATAGAAAAGTGCGATGACTATTACTGCGCCCAAATCATCTACTACTGCTAATGCAGTCAGTAATATTTTTAATCCTTCAGGAATACGCTTTCCTAATAAAGATAAGATGCCTATGGCAAATGCAATGTCAGTTGCCATAGGAATTCCCCATCCTGAAAAAGTATCAGTTCCATAATTGATGGAAATATAAATTAGTGCCGGAAAAATCATTCCTCCCAGTGCAGCTGCAATGGGTAGTGATGCTTTTTCCTTTCCTGATAATTCACCATTAAGAAACTCCCGTTTTATCTCAAGTCCAACGAGTAAAAAGAAAACAGACATTAAGATTTCATTGATAAAATGTTCCGGACTCATGCCGATTGTTCTACCTGAAAAACTTAATTTGATTTCTTCACTCCAGAAATGATGGTAACCTTCTGCAGAAATGCTATTTGCAAGAAAAAGCGAAACGATTGTTGCAAGTAAAAGTAAGATCCCTGAAAAGCGTTGGCTGTTTATGAATCGAATAAACTGATTGGTAAGCAACGAGGTAATACTTTTTTCCATACAATCGGATTCTATATAAAAGAGCAATAATTTTTAGTTCGAATTGCATTACTCTTTGGGTATTTAAAATAGACAATAAAATAAATATAAGTCATTTTAATTGTAAATGCTATTACTTGTTCTCCACCAATTCTCCATTTAATTTTCGAAGAAGAGTTTCATTCAATTTTGCTGTGTAGCGGGCATCTGCAAGCCGCAGCATCGATTCTTCAAAATTTCGTTGTGCATCCTGCAATTCAACCGACGAACTGCTACCGACACGATAACGCTCCTGTGCAATGTATAGAATTTCACTGGCATACCTGATGTTTTCTTCTTCTATCGTCAGAACTTCCAGACTGTTGTTGAAATTTCTCCAGGTATTCAGTAACTCGAAGTTTATCTCCTGTTCTGCAGATTCTAATTCAAGTCTTGCACTCAACACATCCAGTTTTGAGTTTTTTATTTGTCGGTTTATTGATGATCCGTTATACAATGGTAAGGTGGCTGTAATGCCATAGTTAAATCCGCGTTGTTGATTCAGAAGTGTAAATCCTGCTTCACTAGTGCTTCGCAGATAGTTGTATTGCGAGTTCAGTGATACAATTGGATATCGTTTAGATTGATTTTCCTTTAGTTGAAGGGCGACAATTTTATTGTTGATTCTATAAAGATTCAGCAGTGAGTTTCGATTTGACGAGCCACTTTTTAATTCATCCAGCGATGGATGGTAGGTAATAATGACAGTGTCTTCAGTTGAAAAAGTTTGTTCAGTTTTCCTGGCCAATAATTTATTCAATGCCAGTCGTGCTGTTTCAGCTTGTGCTCGGGTATTTATTTCATTCGATCGTTGACGATTCCGTTCTGTCTGTGCCTGAAGTAAATCCAGTTTTGAACCCGATCCATTGTTTAATCTTCGTTCAGCAATTTTTACCCGCTCAACGGAAAGAGTTAATTGTTCTTTTACAGCTTTCAGAAGTTGTTCATTTCGTACTACTGTATAATAATTAGAAATGACATCAAGCAAGGTTTGTTCTATGTTTTGTTTTAATTGTGTTTGAGCAAAGACGGATAATTGTTCCAATCGGTCTTTTGTATAAAACATTTTTAATCCGTCAAAAATAGTCCAGGTAAGTCCGGCGCCAACACTGGCATTTGTTGCACCAACATTACTTTTGTTTACGTCAAGACCATTTGCAAATTTTTGATCCAATTTACTGGTAGACTTCGTATAGGAACCGGTTGCATTCACTTGCGGTAACATTCCTGCATTTCCTGCGGCATTGTTTATCTCTGCTTGTTCTAATTTGTTTGATGAAATT
>JAYSPU010000350.1:0-6121 GCA_043721935.1 Bacteroidota bacterium
GTCTTTGGAATCCGGATAATACTTACCGTTTCGAAATGATTAAAACAACCGTTGGTCGGATTCTGTTCAACCAGGTTGTTCCAGAAGAGGCTGGTTATATCAACGCTTTACTTACTAAGAAAGCACTGCGTGATATAATCGGTGATGTATTAAAAGTTTGTGGTATTGCTAAGACTGCAAAGTTTCTTGATGATATCAAAGACCTTGGATTTAAAATGGCCTTCAAAGGAGCCTTGTCATTTAACCTTGAGGACGTAAAAATTCCTGAAGTTAAAAATGAGTTGGTTATTAAAGCGAACGGCGAAGTAGATGAAGTGTTAAGTAATTATAACATGGGATTCATCACCTATAACGAACGATATAATCAGATTATCGATATCTGGACTCGTACGAGTTCACGTATCACTGAGACGTTGATGAAACAACTTTCAACTGACAAGCAAGGATTCAACTCTATCTTTATGATGTTGGATTCCGGTGCTCGTGGTTCGAAAGAGCAGATTCGTCAGTTAGGTGGAATGCGCGGACTGATGGCGAAGCCTCAGAAAAGTGGTTCAACCGGGGGTGAGATCATCGAGAATCCGATTCTTTCGAATTTCAAGGAAGGTCTTTCCATCCTTGAGTATTTTATCTCAACTCACGGTGCGCGTAAAGGTCTTGCCGATACCGCTCTTAAAACAGCCGATGCCGGTTACCTTACACGTCGTTTAGTTGACGTTGCACAAGATGTAATCATTACTGATACTGATTGTGGAACTCTTCGCGGTCTTGCAGAAACAGCATTGAAGAATAACGAGGATGTAGTGGAATCACTGTATGATCGTATTCTGGGCCGTGTTTCTTTACATGATATTTATCATCCTCAAACAGGTAAAATAATTATCGAAAACGGAAAAGAAATTACAGAGTCAATTGCTACAATAATTGAAGAATCACCGATTGAAACAGTCGAAATTCGTTCTGTATTAACTTGTGAAAGTATTCGTGGTGTTTGTGGAAAGTGTTACGGAAGGAATTTAGCATCCGGCAGAATGGTTCAAAAAGGTGAAGCAGTAGGTGTTATCGCTGCCCAATCAATCGGAGAGCCTGGAACGCAGCTTACACTTCGTACATTCCACGTCGGTGGAGTTGCACAAAAAGGTGCCTCTGAATCAGAGTTTAAAGCAAAGTATAATGGACGTCTTGAATTTGAAGAAGTAAAGACTGTTACGTTTAAAGATGGTACGAAAACTTATGAAGTAGTAATTGGTCGTTCTGGAGAATTCAGAGTAGTAGATCCGAATACCGGAACTGTATTATCGACTTCTAATATTCCATACGGAGCTAAGCTTCGTGCAAAAGATAAATCCATCGTTGAAAAGGGTGATGTCATTTGTGAATGGGATCCGTTCAACGCAGTTATCTTATCTGAGTTTGGTGGTAAAGTCGACTTCGAACATATTGAAGAAGGAATTACTTTCCGTGAAGAGTCAGATGAGCAAACAGGATACAAAGAGAAAGTGATAATTGAAACCCGTGATAAGACTAAAAATCCTGCAATCCGAATCATGGATGAAAAGAAGGAAGTCATCAAAGGTTACAACATTCCTGTTGGAGCCCACGTCATGGTTAACAAAGGTCAGAAGATTAGTGCAGGAGACATTCTCGTTAAGATTCCTCGTTCAACTGGTAAGTCCGGTGATATCACCGGTGGTCTACCTCGTGTAACAGAGTTATTCGAAGCAAGAAATCCAAGTAACCCAGCGGTTGTAAGTGAGATTGATGGAATTGTATCTTATGGTGGTATTAAACGTGGTAACCGTGAAGTGATCATTACATCACGTGACGGTGAATTGAAAAAATACCTTGTTCCACTTTCTAAACATATCCTTGTTCAGGACAATGACTTTATCAAAGCCGGTGATCCGCTGTCTGATGGTGCAATTACACCTAGCGACATCTTGTCGATCAGAGGACCGGGTATGGTACAGGAATATCTTGTAAATGAAATTCAGGAAGTATACCGTCTCCAGGGTGTAAAGATTAACGATAAACATTTTGAAGTAATCGTTCGTCAGATGATGCGTAAAGTAATCATCGAAGATCCGGGTGATACAATGTTCCTTGAAAGAGAATTTGTAGACCGTATTGATTTCATCAAAGAGAATGATATTATCATGGACAAAGTGGTAGTATTAGAACCTGGTGATTCAACAGAGCTGAATACCGGTCAGATTATTACTCTCAGAAGACTAAGAGAGGAAAACTCTATTTTGAAGAGAAAAGATCAGAAGCCAATTGAAGCGCGTGATGCGATTCCTGCAACGTCTTCTCCGGTTCTTCAGGGAATTACTCAGGCGTCACTCCATACGAAGAGCTGGATTTCAGCTGCATCGTTCCAAGAGACGACGAAGGTTCTCAACGAAGCTGCTGTCAATGGCAAAGTCGATTACTTGTTAGGATTGAAGGAAAACGTGATCGTTGGTCACTTGATTCCTGCCGGTACAGGTCTTCGTGAATACGAACGCTTGATTGTAGGTTCTCAGGAAGAGTATGATCTCCTGATGGCTTCCAAACAAGAGGAAGAAATGTCAGAACAGAAATTTTAAATGTAAAAAGATCCGCCTTAAAGCGGATCTTTTTATTTAGTTCGATCGTTCAAGTAAGCTATAACTAAAATTAAAAAATCATGGAAGATAATTCAAATCAAAATCAGTTGAACATAGAACTGACAGAAGAAATCGCAGATGGTATTTATTCAAATCTGGCTATTATAACTCACAGTACTTCTGAATTCGTTATTGATTTTGTTAAGGTAATGCCCGGTGTTCCAAAAGCCAAAGTAAAAGCACGTATCCTTTTAACACCACAACACGCAAAACGATTGATGGCCGCTTTACAGGATAACATTTCAAAGTTTGAAGCAATAAACGGACAGATTAAACAAACAGAAGGAATTGGTTTGCCAATGAATTTTGGAGGTCCTACTGCACAAGCCTGATTGAAGTAAAAAAGCAGACACATTTGGAGCATTCACTTTAAAGTGGTGCTCCTTTTTTTTAAAATAAACGTAAGATTTCGTTGATCAGTTTTTTTTCTCCATCTAATTGTGGTTGATTTGTATTGATTTCCCTAACAGACAAGAGAGTTATATTTTTATTTGATGGAGAAATTTTTACTTCGAAAAAATATTTTTTGAAATAGTATTTTTTCTTTTGAAGAATCAGGGAGTTAGTGTCCGGATCAATGGAGATTATTTTATAGCCTCGCAACTTCCAATTTACATTGGTTAAACTTTTATAAATTTTCTGATACAAATAAAATAAATAAGCACTTTCCATTTTGCAATCATCTAATTTGAAATGTAAAAATATGAGTCAGGAAAGGTTTGCAAAATCGACTGATACAATATTAGGGAAAAATGCAGGCAGATTATACCGGCTACTCCAAAGATCGGAGTTTTTCATCAATGCTTCATGCAATTTTATTGAGTTTTTCGGCGATTAGTGATCTCATCATAAATTGCAGTAAGATAATACCGGCTCATCATCACTAAACCGGCAAAGAATAGAATTACGGCATAGGAACGGGTGCTGTCTTCAGCGTAGAACTCGCCAAACATCCAGACAGAGTTAGCCGCAATCCAAAAGCAAACGGCCAGGTTATGGGCTAGTTCAGCTTTGTCATGGCGATGAATAAAGGTAATGTATATGGCAAAAGAAATAGTGGGCACTATCATAATCATTCCAAGTGTTCTGGACAGCGTTACCCAACAAAGGTCTTTGATCAACCACAATAATATGTGGAAGTTTTCTACTTTTCTTATTTCGGGATTCATTCCGGAAAAGTAAGGGGATTATTGATGCGAGGTAAAAAATAAATGAAAATTATTTCCCTTCAATTGCACTAATCAAAACAGGATCGCTTGGAACTATTGAGCTTCGAAACCGATGTACAAGGTTTCCTTTTTCATCCAATAAAAATTTTTCAAAATTCCATTTTATATCTCCTGTGAAGTCCGGATTCTCTTGTGTAGTCAGCCATTTAAAAATAGGACAAATGTCATCTCCTTTAACTGAAACCTTGGACATCATTAAAAAGGTCACGCCGTAATTCTTTTTGCAAAAGCTGGAAATTTCATCATTCGAACCAGGTTCTTGTCCACCAAAATTGTTTGCCGGAAAACCAATGATTATCAGTTTGCCATTGTACTTCTTATACAGTTTTTCCAGTTCTTCGTATTGTGGCGTTTTTCCACACAAAGAAGCAGTATTGACTATCAATATTTTTTTACCTTTTAATGCACCAAAATTAAAATCGGTGCTATCAATGGTCTTAGCCGAAAAATCGTAAATCGTTGCAGGAGGACCTACCAGTAGTGAAGCAATGAGTAACACAAGTAACATGATAATTGGTTTATATGAATGTACAACAAATATTTTGCAATTTAGTTTAGTGCCGGCTTGTTAAAGATGAAATATCCGAAATGAAACAAGAAAGAAAACGAATCTTTTCTTCCTTCGAAATAATTAACAAAAACGCCAATCGGTCCTAGTGGTGAATGGAAGATAGTGCCAATTGATCCGCTGTAGATTCGCCTGCTAAAGGCTGGTCCATATACCGCTTGCTTTTCTGGATCAGCAATGAACATTTTATAGGGTTGAAAAAGATAACCTTCCATTCTAAGTTCAATGTTACTTCTGATTTGAATAATATTCCGTAAGCCTGCTCCACCATAATTGTGCGCATAGTATTCAGGAATAAAAATTGTTTTCGCTTCTTGTATTGGTGTAAAGGATGGACTGTTCAAAACACTTGCAGTATAGTTAGCCAGGAAGGGCATATTTGTCCCTACTAATTCGCCATAAATTCCAAATTTGAAGATACCCCAACGCATGAAATAATTTTCATAGGTTAACTTCAGTTGCAGCCATTGATGATAATCTTTTTTTTCTGTTTGGTTTATTGATGTAGAACCCGGAATAGAATATTCGTTTATATGTATGTATTGTAATTTTGTACTGAAAAATGTTCCTTGATTGGCATATTGTTTTCTGTTTAAAGTACTTCGTTCAAACAGCATATACATAGAAGGGCCTTTTAGAATCGTCTGATCTGCAGTATCTGTTGATAGAAAATTTTCAGTTTGATAATAATTGTCAGATACTCTGATATAGCTGGCAGAAGCGATAAATTTTCCTTTGTTTCGAACCGGAACACCGAAATTTAATCCAAAGTTATAGTCAGACTTAAGAATGTAGGATGGTTTTTGTTCTGAAAAAAACTGATTGCTACTTCTGTAAAAATCATATTGATTAAGTGTTGCTTCTGCTTCGAGGGAATACCGATGCTTACCCGGGGCATCCATTCTAACTTTAAATTGTCCTGATGTATATAGTTTGCCGAAATAAAAATTTCCACTAAATAAATAAGCACGTTTAGTCCAAATGTTATATTGTAATCCAACAAAAGCTTCACTGACAGGCTTTGTAGAGAGATTGCCGCCAAATTGAGTGGTGAGATCTTTATCTCTATTGATTTTAAGTTTTAGATCAAACTTTCCTGTTTGTTTGTTGAAGCGAATGAAAGGGTAAATTGATTTTACGTTAGGATCCGCTACTAATTTATAGTAATTTAATTTTAATTGTTTAATTGGAACATCGTCCGGAGTGGGTTTTATTATAGCACGAACATATTCAGCTTGTTTACTATTTACGCCTTCGATACTTACACTATCAATCACTACATCTGGTAGAGAATTTCGAAAAGTAGACCTTTTTGTTTTTAATTCTGCAGGTACTATTCTTCTTTGAATATTAAATGTAATTCGATTCAATTGCTTTTCTGTTGAATGATAGCCTTCATCTATGATCTCTGAAATTTTCGTAAAATCAAAAAGGCCGAAGCGATCAACATTAGGTTCAATTAATATTCCGTTTTCACACACAACAGAAAAAAGGGTTGGTGTCGTCAGCATTGCTCTGATTTGTGAAATGATGTTGGATTCGCTTGTAGGTGCACTTGTACCTGCAGCATTCACGCCAATAATAATGTCAGGTTGGAAATCATTGAGTACAACTTCAACAGGAAAATTATTATACATTCCACCATCATATAATAATTTGCCATCAAACATTACCGG
>JAYSPU010000351.1:0-3867 GCA_043721935.1 Bacteroidota bacterium
TTGATAATTGATAGAATATGCACAAGTAAAATTTGAACTCTGACTTTTAAGTGAGTGGTTAACATTTTTTCTCCCGCAGAAGCCGCAGATTACCGCAGAGTTATTTCTGACTTTTAAGTGAGTAGTAAGTAAAAAAATGACACCCTTTCTTACTTCAAATAGTATATAAAAAGTGGTAATTTGCAAGTATAATGACCCTTCTACTTTCAAACTTATTACTTCCAAAACCGATAGGGAAGAAGTAAATGAATGCAGGCTTGCTAATGCCTGAAATAGGTTGACCTTTTTATAAAGTGACAATGCGTGACTTCTGGACTTTTAGATTTTGACCTAAGGTTTCCTGAGTTAATTTCAGTCTTGTCACTAAAGTAAGGCGGAATGACACTGAGCTCGAGGAACTACAAAAGTTAATCAAAAATAAACTGGTAGTAAATTTTATTTTGTAATTCTAATGTGAATGGCTGAGTTTAACATTCCTCCCAGCGACCGCATAATTTATGGAGTAAAAGGCCGACGAATTACCGTAGAAAAACCGATTGTAGCGGGTTTAACAGGCAGCCCAGCGATCTCTTTTTTATTTCTTAAAAGATGGGAAAAAAATAAAAGTGTGCTTGCGCTGTGCCTTGGAGTTAATAGCTGTGACTTTCCCAATGAATAGAAAAAGAAAACACCGTTAAATTTTTGACGGTGTTTCTTTGCAAAAAAATTTATTCTTACTTAATGAACGACGATTAACTTTTGAGTTTTGCTTTCTTTACCATCAGATAGTAGTTTGCAAAAATATATTCCACTTTCAATCGAAGATGCATCTAGGGTGTATGTGCCATATTCTTTACCAGTTACATTATCTTTAAGAATTTACCTTCCATTTATGTCTCTTAATTCAATGCTTGCATTTGAATAATTATTGGGCAGGAGGAATGTAATGGTCGTGGATTTGTTTATTGGGTTACCACTAATTGGTTTTATAGATAATTCACTTTCATAATCTGATGGTTTTCCCATTCGGTTAATTGTCCCAACTCCGTTGGCATTGAGGTTTGAATAGGTGAACCACATGAAAAATGATTTTTGACAATTTGTTGTGAAGCCTGAAAAATCAGAATTATATTGAGTTTCAGCAGCAGTTAAGGAATTTGTTAACAACCAAGTTCCAAGGAAGGAATTCCATGGGCATGTCTGATAAGTAGAATTGCAAGTAAAGGACGGGGCTTCTGCAGAGAAAAGAGGGCAAAATATTGTTGGTTTTGCATTGTTATCATAGAGTAGTAGACTACTTTCGTCTCTTGGTTCTAAACCAGCAATATTATCAGTATATGAAACAAGTAAAATTCTATCAGCACTATTATCAATAATGTTAGCTATCTCCTGTTCTGTATATTGAGGAAGATAATAAAGATTCAATGGGTCTAATAAACCCATCTCTGTTTCTATTATTGTTGGAGTAGGAGCGGAAAGGTTTAAGCACTGCATATTATTAGTAATTATTTTCCACTCTCTTGCTCCTTCGGCTGCAGCGTCACCTTGTGGAAGACCCCAGAATTCCCATTCAATTGAAACAACATCAATCTTTGCAGGACCATTGTATCTTCCTCCAGGTTTGTTGGCAAATTCTAGATTAAAATTATAAACATTGCTGTTAAAGTTTGTATATGCAATAGTTGGACTCCACTTCTTTTCATCAGGTTGCTCTAACATTGGTAGTGGCTTTTTGGGGTCTATTCCCCCTAATGTGCAAATGATGCTTGGATCAAATCCCCAGTTGTAATGAAAAATTGTACGAGGCATAACAAATTGGCCAACAGCACCGATTTCTTGAACACCATAAGTTGATTTAGCTTTTGCTATGAAGGCGGCTAAAAGGTTTTGTAGGTCGCCTCCATTAGCAGCATTAATTGTTGGATCAAATATTTTTTCCAAGTCGTAAAGCGCAAGATATGTGAAGTTGTGAGTTTGCGCATAGGACAAAAGAGTATTCTCTTTTGTTTGGTCGCCCAGAATTGTCCACGCGGGAACTGCGAGTGAGTTTACATTCACAGTGTAAAAATTGTCAACATACATACCACGCTGAATTGCTTGCGCATTGATTTGAATGAATGCAAAAAACGCGATGATTGAAATTGCAATTTGCTTTTTCATTTGTTTGTTTGTTTTTAGTAATTAAATTATTATGATTTTGTAAACGAATATATTTTCTGTAGTCCTAATTGAAATAAAGTAAATTCCGGTTGGAATTTCTTCCTGTAATAAATTAATTTCAGTTTTTGCATTATTTATTTCCTGGCTTAAAAATACTTTTCCGAAAATGTCATAAATTGTCACCAGGAATTGTTTGGCAGAAGTTGAATGAATGATTAAATGTTCGTGAGCAGGATTCGGATATATTGAAATGTCGTTATTTGTTTGGCTGATTATTTCATTGCTGCTAGTAAAAATTGAGTCAGCGTTTAATTTGATTAAAAAACCATCAATTGAATTCGTACTCATTCCAATGAATTTTATACCTGCAATTACAAATTTGTTATCATGGGTCTTTATTATTCGATTTGCTGTCCAATTAAAAGAGGAGTCGCAATAGTATGCAACATCTGTAACTACTCCTGAACTTGTACTTTTTGCTAAAAGTAAAGAAGAAGCAATGGGGCTGCAAATTCCGTAAGTATCTCCAAAACTTATAATATCACCATTAACATCAAAAGCTGATGAGCTCAAAAAATAATCACCTGTTCCTTGAATTGTTTCCGTCCAAAGGGTGTCCCCATTATTATTCATTTTAATTAAATAACCTTCTGAAGGAGTTGTTGGATAGTGATAGTTAGTGATGCCAGAAATCAAATATGTGCTGTCAATAGGATTGCTGATAATATCATAAACTCCATCAGCATTTGCCGTTGGACTCAAGTAGGAACTCCAAATAGAGGAACCTGAAGTATCACATTTAAAAATATTTATATCACCTGCTGCACCAAGGGTAAAACTATTTACTACAATGTTTCCCTCGGGAGATTTAACAGCTCTGCCTGCACCATCAGCAGTGCTGAAGTTAAACCATTTCTCCCAAATGAAATTGCCTGCGGAATCAAGTTTCAGTAGGTAATCTTCAATTGCAGCACCTGCGGAATTTTCGACATGTCCTGTGCCAACAATATCCCCGTTGTCTAATTCGACAGCATCGTATAGAATAATATCGTAATTCGCTCCGTTGAATTCCCACTGTAAAGTTCCCAAGGAGTCTGTTTTAATAATGTATGGATGTTTTTGCATGTTGCTTTGAAAACTTCCTGAAAGTATGAAGCCCCCATCAGTAGCTTTTTTTATCGAGTAACAAAAATCATTTGCTATTCCACCAAAAGTCTTCTGCCATAAAGTATCTCCTAAGGAGTCTGTTTTAAAAAGCCAGACATCCTCTCCACCTGCTCCGATTGAAGAAGTATATCCTGCGCATACAAAACCCCAATCTTTGTCTTCAATAAAATCAGTGATTCGGTCTTCATTGCCATTGTCGTAAGTTTTTAAAAATATATTTTGAGGAAATGTTTGTGAGTAAACATTTATTGAAAAAAGGAAACCTAACAAAAAAGTGGGGTGGTGAAATTTCATGCTTTATAATTTAGATGAAAGATAACTAAATTTTTGTGCTTCAAATGTGAATGCTCTTTCAAAAAATTGACCTTTAACCTTTGACCCTTCTTAATTTCTACTTCTTAATTTCCCACCCAAGTAACCGCCCTGCCTTTCCCATCTTTCCGCCAATCATTTACTCCTAATATTTCCTCTTGCAAGTGCCCTATTAATTTCCTACCTTCCCTATCAAATTTTTCTACTATGCCTTTTCCTTGACGCATAGATTTTATTTTAACCGCACCG
>JAYSPU010000352.1:0-1873 GCA_043721935.1 Bacteroidota bacterium
TTCCAGGTTGTAAAATCACTTTTAGCAACCTGATAATCACGATCACCATGAAGGAAAATCATTGGTAGCTTTAATTTTTGAGCTGCTTTGATCGCATCGTATTTCGAAAGATCAAACCAGAATGAAACCGGATAGCGAAGTAAGAAAGTATTACTATCATTGACAGAAGGAGGATTCTGTTTCATGGCTTTGATTTTAGCGGCTTCCTTTTTCATGGTATCAACCAATGCCTTCTCTCTAGGATTCGATGCTTCCTCACGAAGAATTTCAGCCTGATCGAGCATAATGTCTTCCAATGGCTTAGCATTCACTGCAAGGTAGATCAATCCTGCAACCTTTACTTCTGCAGCAATCTTAGGCAACATCATAGCACCATAACTGTGACCACAAAGAAAGATTTTGTTGGTATCAACTGACGGATCTGCTTTCACAGCTTCAATTGCAGCCAATACATCGTCTATCATCTCTTCTCGTACCGTGAAGTTTTTTACCCGCATACTTTTCTGTCCGTAAACCCGGGCTCTTTTATCGAATCGAAAAACTGCAATTCCTTTTGGGGTTAATCCGTATGAAAAGTCTTTGAATATTTTTAAGGATCCAACTGTTTCATCTTTATCATTGGGTCCGGTACCATGTACCAGAATTACTATAGGAAAACGAGCAGGACCTTTAGGAACCGTTAATATCCCTGACATTGTATAAGAACCGGATGTCACTTTTAACAGTCGTTCGTCCATTAAATCGGCTTGTGCATAATCCGGAGTTTTGTATGGGGCGCGCATTGCACTGGTTGGCTGAAGATTAAACCCTTTCACAGCTCCTGATTTGCCATAGACAATTTTGAGATCGATTTTTCTTTTCTCCATTTCCAGATGTTGGATGACGACTTCATATTCCGTCTGTCTGGACGTATCAATTCCTGAAACGGACTTAAAACCACCAAACTGTTGCTGAACGCTTATCCATGATTTTCTTAATCTGGCCGTATCGAGTCGGGCTGCTAAGAATGTGTCAAACTGAGCAACGATGGCTTTGTAATTATTTTTCCTCAATTCCTCTAACATGGCTTTCGCACGAACGATATTCGTGTTTTCCTGTGCAAGGGCTACTTGTGTACTTAATAAAAATAGGATCAGGAGTTTTTTCATATGGTGCGAATATATAATTCTTCCTCAACTGATTTCACAACTGTTTGTAAGACTTGTTCAACTTGTTCATCCGTGAGGTCGTAATAAACAGGGAGAGAAATTTCGGCAGCGTACAAATGCCAGGTTTTAGGGTAATCTTCAATTTTGTAACCAAGTGATGCATAAAAGCTCATCATGGGAACAGGAATAAAATGCACGTTCACAGAGACATCGTCATTAAAAATACGTTGAATAATGGCATCTCTTTGTGTTTCAGTAATTCCATAAATCCGCAATGCAAAAAGGTGATAACTACTTTCTGCATCCACTGAGTGTTGGATTGGTAGAATGGCCCAAGTACAACCCATCAATCGTTCATTGTACCGTTTACAAATTTGTTTACGCCTTATCAAGGTATCAGCTTTATATCTTACTAATTCCACTATTCCCATAGAAGCCTGAATATCGGTCATGTTCATTTTGTAACCTGCTTCCACTACATCGTAACGCCAGTTTCCTTTTTGCATTTTAGCAAGAGCATCTTTATTCTGACCATGCAGTGTTTTAATACATAGATCAGCATACAATTCCAGATTGTCGAAGGGCGCAGGTAAATTGAGTGCAACGGCGCCTCCTTCAGCGGTTGTCAGATTCTTTACGGCATGAAATGAAAAGACTGTCACATCAGCCAGGCATCCTGTCGGACGACCTTTGTACATTGCTCCGAGCGAATGAGCTGCATCGGA
>JAYSPU010000353.1:0-5601 GCA_043721935.1 Bacteroidota bacterium
TGTTGATATTTATTGAGAAGTAAAATACAATTCGGTAGTCCGATGACAATGATAAGTGGAGCGATAAGGCTCGTCAGAATCGTGATTTTGAAACCAAACAATTCGAGTGTTCCAAAGGACCAGATGACGCCAAAAATCACGACAATCATGGAGAAAAGAACAGCATAAAAACTCCGAAAGAATACAAGGAGAATGAAAGCTGTTATTAAAATAGCCAAGACCATGAACATCTTCATTTCCGAAAGGATCTTTTGCGAAACCGCTGTCCGGATATAAGGCAGTCCGGAATAGTGAAGATTAAGCTTATGATCAGAGGCAAATTGATCGCTCAGTTTTTTAATCAACCCCACGATTTCTATCCGACCTTTTGTATTCAGTTTCTTCTGGTCAAAAGTGATGGCCATGACCGTCGCTTTTGTTTCTTCATTGTAGAGAAGTCCTTCATAGAAAGGCAAATTAAACAAGGTCGATTTCAACGAATCAACTTGTTCTTGTGTAGAAGGCTTTGAAGTCAGTAATGGTTTGAAATCCAGTTTGTGTAAACTGTCGTTGCGAACAACGTGAAAAGCACGTGCAATGGAAACAACTTCCTGAATACCTTCAATTGCTTTGATGTCATTAGTTAACTGATACCAACCTGCAAAAACATCCTTGTTCCAAATGCTATCGCTTTGAAAACCAATGACCATGACAGTGCCGTCCTCACCGAATTTCTCTTTGAATTTCAGGTATTGAGCATACGTTGGATCGGTTGGTGGAAGGATTTTAGCTGCTTCGTAACTCAATTTCACCTTCGTAGCCATGAAGCCCATAAAGCCAGTCAACACCAGTAAGGTGATAAGAGAAGCTACCCGGTAACGTAAAATAATCCTTGCCACAGCATGAAGCATAGGCCGAAAGTACAATAATTAAGGAAAAAAGGAAGGTAAAAAAAACCTGATTAAAATTCCCGTTGGTCCACATTGCAATGTGGACCAACGGGGTTTTTAACCAGGTTTTTTAGATCAACAGGTTTTGCTTTACCTAACAATAATTTTCACCTGATCAATTTTCATTCCTGAAACCACCTCAATAAAATAAACCCCTGATTCAAATGAGGAGATATTTATTTCCTGACTGGCAGCCGAAGAATTGCGACTTGATTTAATTCTTCCCAATGCATCGGTAATCCTTAAAATGTATTCGCCTTTGTGTTCTACATCAAGACGGATAAAGTTAGAAGCAGGAACAGGATAAGCATGAATAAATTGATTGGTTGATTGAATCACCGTTGTCTGCAAAGTATAATCAATCGTATGTTGTGTAGTGTTGGTGGTTATAGCAGGATTGTAATCAAAATAAATTCCTGCTGTATTCATCAATACAGTTCCATCAACAATTCCATTTATAGGAGTGATGTGATAGGTAACATAGCCATGACTGGCCGGTTCGTTTTCTGCGCTGTCGGGCAGATTGATATTGTTGAATGTAAATCGCAATACATTTCCTGAAATAATATCAGGTACCATTGCATGACTGGCAGCTACAACATCGTAAGAATTCAAATCTAAATTTGCGTCGAGTGTATCCAGGATGACAACCTTCTCTGCTTCAGCATTGCCGGTGTTTTGAAAGCGAATCGTGTAGGTGAGTTCTGTTGCGGGACGGATAGCATGATTCAGTCCTTCGCCTTCAGGAGATGTTGATTTATCATTCGGATCGTATGATGTCCTTACCGGCCAGCAACGGGTAATCACATTGTCATTAGGATTTGCATCTCCTGCAATTGGCTCCATAAACAATGTAGCACAAATGGAATCTCCAATCATAGCTGTTGAATCTGTTCGGACATAAATACAATACGAACTATAGTTAGTGTTTGAACTTACATTCCAAATAAGCGTGTCTCCACTAATTGTATATAGTGGATTTGAATCAGGAATTAAAGTAACTGATCCATCGAGTAATAGTTTGATTTGTCCGGCAGGATTCCCGCAAAGCTGGTCGTATGTAAACAAACAAACCGTGCCTGTTCTTCCCGGTACAAAACCCCATCCGCTTAAGCTGCCTGTAATATCGTAACCGTTCGGACAACTGAGGAAGAAATCGTTTCCGAACGAAGGAATGCTGCTTACTGTTAATGTTGCATTAGAAGGGCAAATGGAAGTATAATTTCCGGCGTACCAATTATGTCCGGTTCCAACATGAACATCATAGGTTTGACCGGTTGGGACATTAAATGAATAATTTCCTGCTGAATCAGTGACTGTCCAACTAATAATTATTGAGTTTTGAATCAATGAAACATTGATGCCTTCAAGTCGTTGATCTCCGCTATTGAAAGCACAATCTGCATTGTTGTCAAGATAAACGGATCCGGAAAGGGATCCGCAAGTGTTAGCGATAATAATTGGATTCGCAATTAAGGTATCACTCCATCCAACAGGATCGGTTACAATTATCCGAGGATAATAAGTGCCGGCTGAAGTGTAGGTGTAAAACCAGTAATCGTTAAAATAAGACTGAGAAGTTTGAGTATAAAAACCAGTGTCATTTCCATCGTCATAATTCACTTCTATATACAATGAGTCTGAAACAGTATAGCCGTATCCGGCACCGTAGGTCACAAATTGTAGTGTCTGAGGCGCTGTACAAAAATAAGATCCGGATGAATCGGCACCGAAATAAGTTATGTTTATTCCGGTCGGTGGATTAATTGTTACGGTCTGATACACCGAATCATTACAGCCGGCAGAAGTAGAAATAAAAAGAAATACTGCATAATTGCCAATAGCTGAATAGACATGAATGGGATTTGGCAGGTTTGAAGTATTGCCATCGCCAAAGTGCCAAAAGTAGCTGTTGATTGTTCCTGAAGTACTGGAGGAGTTATCTACGAAGTTGATTGAGAAAATATTGCTTGACGAAACAAAGTAAGTGAATGAAGCAGCACATACATTACTGTTTGTTTCTGCTTTGCTTATAAATGGTAAAAATAAGATGGATAGAAATAAGTAATTCCGACGGATGAAGGAGTTTTTAAGGTTAGAAACGGGGTAGACCTCCATCTCCCTTTCCAAAACCCATCTCCTTTTTCTCCTATCTCTTTTATATCTTTACCCATCTAATCAAATCTCATGTACGAAACTTTAAAGCCCGTTTTAGAAAAAGAACTGGCAGAAATTAAATCAGCCGGAATGTTCAAGCAGGAACGCATCATCACAACGCCTCAAGGTGCTGAGATTGTTGCGAATGGAAAAACGGTCATAAATTTTTGTGCGAATAATTACCTCGGACTTTCTTCTCATTCAAAAGTTATTGAAGCGGCGAAGAAAGCGATCGACACTCACGGTTATGGAATGAGTTCGGTGCGATTTATTTGTGGTACACAGGATATTCACCGGACGCTTGAAAAGAAAATATCATCTTTCCTCGGAACCGAAGAAACGATTCTATATGCAGCAGCATTCGATGCTAATGGCGGTGTGTTCGAACCTTTGTTGAATGAACAAGATGCAATCATCAGTGATGAATTGAATCATGCTTCAATCATTGATGGTGTTCGTTTATGTAAAGCTCAGCGCTTTCGTTATAAGCATAACGACATGGCTGATCTGGAACGGGTTCTTGAAGAGACAAAAAATCTTCGTCACCGAATGATTGTTACGGATGGTGTATTCAGCATGGATGGAACTATTGCACAGTTGGATAAAATCTGCGAATTGGCCGATCGCTTCAAAGCATTAATCATGATCGACGAGTGTCATGCAAGCGGATTCATGGGAAAGACAGGAAGAGGAACACATGAATTCAGAAATGTGATGGGCCGTATTGATATTATCACCGGAACATTGGGAAAGGCATTAGGTGGAGCAATGGGAGGATTTACAAGTGGTCATAAAGAAATCATTGACATTTTACGTCAGCGATCACGGCCATATTTATTTTCGAATTCATTAGCTCCGAGTATAATCGGCGCATCGATTGCTGTGATTGACATGTTAAGTGAAACTACGGCGTTAAGAGATAAGCTTTGGGAGAACACAAAATATTTTCGCTCTAAAATTACGGAAGCAGGTTTTGATATTAAACCGGGCGAACATCCGATTGTTCCTATCATGTTATACGAAGCACAGTTGGCGCAGGAGTTTGCTGCGAAATTGATGGATGAAGGAATTTATGTAGTTGGTTTCTTTTATCCTGTGGTGGCAAAAGGAAATGCACGTATTCGTGTACAGATTTCTGCCGCGCATGAAAGGCATCATTTAGATAAAGCAGTTGCTGCGTTTACAAAGATTGGCAGAGAGTTAAAAGTGTTGAAGTCGGAAGTAGTAAAGTAACATTCCGATTTGCTTAAAAACTCAATTCTCTTTTGTTTAATAAAATAAAATTTACAAGTTGATTACAATTTATACTGACGGAAGTTCACGTGGCAATCCCGGTCCGGGTGGTTATGGAGTTGTACTCCTTGCCGGTTCACATAGAAAAGAAATTTCTGAAGGCTTCCGACTGACGACTAATAACCGAATGGAGTTAATGAGTGTAATTGTTGGATTGGAAACGTTAAAAAAAGAAGGTGAGCACGTAACTATTTATTCTGATTCCAAATACGTTGTGGATGCTGTGGAAAAAAAATGGGTGTTTGGCTGGGAGAAAAAATATTTTTCGGGCAAAAAAAATCCTGATTTGTGGCAACGTTTTTTAATCATTTATAGAAAGCATCATGTGAAATTTCATTGGGTAAAAGGTCATGCGGAGAATAAAGAAAACAATCGGTGTGATGAACTAGCTTTTGCTGCTTGTTCGTCATCTCATTTGAAAGTAGATGTTGGCTATGAAAAAAGTCAAGCTAGTTAATCAATTATATTTTTTTCAAATCAATAATTTAAAGATCGGTGTCATGTCTGTAATTAAAAAATGTGTACGGACATATGTGTTGATTTTCATCGCACTTATTTTTACTACGTGCAAAAAAGATCATCTCCTTGACTGTATGACAAGTACAGGAAAGGTCATCACTGAACATCGTAAACCCGGTTCGTTTACGAAGTTGAATATGATGGACAATGTTGATGTCATTTATCACTACGATACAATTTGCAAAATAACTGTTACTGCCGGACAAAATCTGATGGACGGAATTATCACTGAGCTCGCGGGCAACACTCTTTACATCCGGAATGAAAACAAATGCAACTGGATGCGTAGTTTTAAAAACACATACACAGTTGATGTTTATACTCCGGAAATAATGAATGTGCAAATGTTTGGCTCAGGAGATTTTACTACTGTTGATACACTTCATACTTCTGATTTTTTTCTTGAAAGCTGGAATGCAAGCGGAAGTGCACTAGTATTACTTAACTGTGATCAGTCGCATTTGATAAATAATATTGGCAGAATGGATATTACCGCAAGCGGAAAAGCCGGAGTTTCTTTTATCTACATCAACGACACAGGAGTTTTGAATGCACAAGAATTTAAAAGTGATTATTGCTACATCCGTTCCAGTACAACAGGTAAGTGTTCAGTCAGTGCAAACATTGCATTGGGAGTTGAAATTCGTTCCGTTGGAAACATCTACTACTTCGGAAGCCCACAACAAATTGATCGTGATATTAC
>JAYSPU010000354.1:0-2663 GCA_043721935.1 Bacteroidota bacterium
GGCGCCCGATTAATTTGTAATCAACTGAATGTTTCTGATGAATCATTTTATCAGCACATACAATCGTTCAGTGGAGCTGCACGGCGATTAGAATTATTAGGAAGCAATCAATCGGTTTCTGTCTACAAGGATTTTGCTCATTCTCCATCAAAACTAAAGGCTACAACAGATGCTGTACGACAACAATTTGCTTCGCAAAAATTAATCGCCTGTATGGAGTTACACACATTCAGTAGTTTGAACGAAGAGTTTTTGGCACAATATGAAGGCTCTATGAATGCGGCTGATGCGGCTATTGTTTATTATAATCCGCATACAATTGAACACAAAAAGCTCAAACCGCTTAGTATTCAGATGGTTTTGAAGGCATTTGCCAATGATAGAATCAAGGTTTACACTGATTCATCCCAATTGCAAAAAGATCTGCTTGCAATGGATGCAAGAAATAGTGTATTTTTATTGATGAGTTCCGGAAACTTTGATGGAATTGTGCTCGAAGAATTAGCCACCAAATTAATTAATCAAACAGAGATTACACCCAGCAGCTTATGAAATTAGTACGTCTTTTTTTATTCTTTTTTATTATCAATTCTTATTATTCTTTTTCCCAACAAGTTGAATCAGGTCCTTCTTTGCAGGATCAATTCATAAAGAAAGTAGGGAATCTCCGGTTTTCAAAAACTACAATTGCATGGGGTAAAATAAAAAACAATGAGGTGTTGACTGACACGATTTACATTTACAATGCAGGTAAAAATGAAATAACAATTGCTGCTCCTGCAAAGACGCCCGTTTTTCTGAGCGTGTCAGTTAATGTCGGAAGTCTAAAGCCCGGAGAAAAAGGTTGGATGATTGTGAATTATGATGCAGCCAAGCGAAATGATTTTGGAGTTGTCTTCGATCGTTTTTTTCTGACTACTTCAGATGATGATCAGGCTGCTAAAAACATTAATCTGACTGCAACCATACAGGAATTTTTTCCACCTGCTCTAGAAGGAGACACTTTAATTACAAAAGTTGTTTTCCCTGAAACCATTTTTGATTTCGGTCGGATCAAACAAGGAGACAAGGTGTCAAAAATATTCACTGTTTCAAATTCAGGAACAAAAAAACTATTTATCCGTGCAGTGAAAAATACCTGTGGTTGTATTAAGTCAATCGCAAATAGAATGGAGATTAATCCGGGCGAATCGGCATCCATTAAAGTGGATTATGACTCTTTTGCAAAAGAAGGTAAAGAGAATAAAACTGTTTTTGTTTACTTCAGTGATCCTACTTTTTCAGAGGTAAAAATTGAGGTTAAGGGAGAAGTGTTTAAATAATATTTTTGCCCAACATCAATAAGAGTGCGTATTCAACGGACTACTTATAGTAAGCCGAGTGTCGGTTGAATCTTATTTTTAATTTAGACGAAGAAAATAGATGTGTTTCTGCTCTCTTTAGAGTAATGTTCCTTTCAAAAACAGGAATGCCAGACTGAAGTAAATAATGAGTCCGGTTACGTCTACCAATGTTGCAATAAAAGGTGCTGAAGAAACCGCCGGATCTTTTCCCAGTCTTTTTAGAAGCATTGGAATCACCGAACCTGCAAGTGTTCCCCAGATGACGACACCGATTAGCGCAAATGAAACGGTGAAAGCGATTAATAACCAATGTGGACCATAGATCGTTGAGAAAACGGACCAGGCAGCTATTCTTAAAAATCCAATAATTGCGAGGAGAGTTCCCAGAACTAATCCGGATATGACTTCACGGCGAATTACTCTCCACCAGTCGAGCCACGTTACTTCACCCAGTGCCATTGCACGGATGATAAGTGTGGCAGCCTGAGAGCCACTATTACCTCCGCTTGAAATAATGAGTGGAACAAAAAGCGTAAGGACGACTGCTTTATTTAATTCGTCATTGAAAAACCCCATTGCACTTGCAGTCAGCATTTCTCCGAAAAAGAGAATGACCAACCATCCTGCGCGTTTTCGGATCATCTTAGGTAAGCTGATCTCCAGATATGGTTCATCGAGTGCTTCCGTACCTCCGAATTTCTGAATATCCTCTGTATCTTCTTCTTCGATGACGTCAATTACGTCGTCAATGGTGATGATGCCAAGCAGGATTCCTTTGAAATCACAAACAGGCAAGGCAGAGCGATTGGTTTGTTTAAAGGCCTCGATTGCTTTTTCCTGATCATCTTTTGCCTGAAGAAAGACATATTGATGATCCATTAATTCCGATACTTTTTTATCTAATGGTGCGAGTAGAAACTGCTGAACCTGGATGTCATCAATCAGAATACCATTCGAGTCGGTTACATAAATATTACTTAGCGTTTCAGAATTACTACCGTATTTACGAATGTAATCCAGTACTTGTTGTACAGACCATGCTTCTTTGACAGAAACAAAATCAGGTGTCATCAAACGGCCAATGGAATCTTCAGGATATTGTAAAAGCTGATTGGCTGTTTTTCTTTCTTCATCGGAAAGAAGCGATAAATATTTACTTAATGTTTCATCCGGAAGTTTTTCGAACAGGGCTGTTCTATCATCCGGAGAAATGCTGTTCAAGGTATTGGAAACCTGATCAATCGAATAGGATTCCAAAAGATCCACCTGGATCTTGAAATCCAGATTTTCAAATGTCTTGATCGCTTTCTCTGCTTCAAG
>JAYSPU010000355.1:0-7894 GCA_043721935.1 Bacteroidota bacterium
CTCTACATTTTTACACTCTTAGTTTTAACCTTCTGTACTTCAATAGCACAGCCTACATTTAACCTAAATTCATTTCCCGCAATTGGAAGTTCTTCAACATCTTATGATGTAAGTGCCTTAATTTTATCTCCGGGAAATTCCGGAGCTGGACAAACCTGGAATTTTAGTTCTGCCACTGGTACTTTGGCGACTAATACTGTAACCATGGTTGCTCCATCTGCTACGCCATTCAGTAGTTTATTTCCAACTTCAAATCAAGCAGGCGTAACAATTTCGACAGGTGGTAGTGATGCTTATGGATATTATGTAACCAATTCTTCGACGATTAATTTGGTTGGTGTAGGTACGAATGGTACTCCGGCTGTAATTCTGGTCTATAGCAATCCACAAACTGCTATAAACTTTCCATTCACATATGGCTCTGTTGTGAATGACACCTATGTTGCACATGCAAGTTATTCAGTCAGTGGTCTCAATGTGGAAATTTTCAGAACCGGTCAAGTCAGTACAAATGCAGATGGATATGGAACCTTAATTACTCCAACCGGTAATTACTCAAATTGCTTACGTGCAAAAATAATTGATATGACCAGAGACTCTATTGTTTACACAGGAGTTCCATTACCGGCAACAATAGTAGTTAACAGAGCAACCAGTTATTCTTATTTTGGACCAACGAGTTTGAACGCCCTTTTTGCTATGACTTTCGATACGACAGATAATGCAGGTACAATTAGTCAGTCATTCTCTGCAACCTATAGCACTTTTAATACGAATGTAAATTTAATTAGTGTACATAAAGAACTTACCGTTTATCCGAATCCCGCAATCAATGTTTCTGAAATAAGTTTAACGACGTACGATTTAAAACCCGGCAGCTCTACTTTTTCTATTTACAACATTGAAGGAAGACTAATCAGGAACGTTGAGGCTGCCATCGTTGCAGGAAGTGATTTACGAATGGATATTTCAGATTTGCCACCCGGCATTTTTACCATACAGCTTCGCCAAGAAAACCGAACATACAAGACTGTCATGATCCGATAAATAAAAGAGGCTGTCTCAAAAGGCTAAATATTGAACGGAAAAATCTTTGGTTCATTATTAAGCATATTTCGCCCCGGGGATAAATGAAACTTGATTGGATAATCGAATTATTTTTCCCGGATAAGAATCTAAATAAATGGAGACTGTTTCAAAAGCTTGAGATTGAACTGAAAAAACTAAGACTCATTTTCAGATACTATTCGCCCCGGGGCTGAATATAACTTGATTCGACGATCAAATTTTTTCTCCCTATTACGAAATTTCTATCTCTTAAATATGTTGCAAATCTGCCGCTGTAAGGCTTTTGCCATGCAGTTTATCCCCTTGTTTTTCCCCATTGCATGACTACCTTTTTCAAGGCAATTCAATTAAATGTTCAAAGAACTCAATTTTAAAAAAAATGTACAATCGCCTATATGATAGTTAATTGTTGATGGATTTTATTTTAATCTGACCCATTATCGGTTAAAGTTACCTTTATGAATTGATCAGAATTTAGGGTGCGGGCATTTGCCTTTCATGTAAAATGTTCAACCTTCGGGAATATTTTCTGATATGATAATTCACCATTTATTATCGGATTGCCATTTTAAATTGCTTTTGGAGAAAACTTCATGCGTGTTAAAAAAAGAAAGAGGCTGTTAATATATAATTTTGAGACAGCCTCTTTCTTTCAATTAAAAAACGCTTTTGTTTTTTAATTGTGAGCGAATTCAGGCTTTGCGGTTTTAGCCCAACGATCTAATCCTTTTTTAAGATCGACACCATTCATGGCAGGAATAAATTCAACCTTTGCATTGAATTGGATGAACAATGGTTCGGCTATAACAGGAATATCAGAAACATCTTTCATATCAAAAAAGATATAAGCTGCACGTGTTCCGTTTTCCGAGAAGTAATAATCTGCTTCCGGTTTTAATGTTTGAATTAAATTTTGAATGGTTGTTCCTAAAGTTCCATCGATAACTGCTTTGTTGCCCGCGTTAACGTCAACAGTAATTTTTAATAAGGTTCTCATGATATTGGTTTTAAAAATTAATAATGGATTAAACTACTCGTATCCGTAATCAAATTTACAGAAAACAAAAGCACATCGTTCATTTCGTAATGTTAAATTTTCTTCATGCCGTATTAATCGGACAACACAAAGAAAAGAATGTGTTATTCAATGCATGTGGAATAAATTTTGAAATTAGTTTCTGAATTATTACTAGAAATCAAAAATGATTTAAACATTTTTTAATTTCTGAAAGATTTTAATCATGGCCAACGTATCCAATTTGCAATAATCCAGGAGTTGAAGTCGATGATTTTTTTGAACAGGTAAAGTTTGAATCTTTAATTCAGAATAGATCATGCTTGCCATTCCACCTTCTTGTATGTCCAGTTTCGAATAACTTAAAGAAGGAACCATGACCGGTAAAATGGCTTTGATTGAATATGAATCTTTAAAGGCCGGCAACCGATACCAACCACTTCTGAACGGAACCATCAAATCAACAACTCTTTCGATAATTGCGTAGAGTTTATCTGCATAAACCGGAAAGTCGCGAGCCAGTTCTTTTAGTCTCGAAACTTCAAATGATTTATTCCAAACAACGATGGATCCTATAGTATCAATGTTGGCAATTAAATGTTGAATTAATTCTTCTCTCGGATCGTTTATTCCATTTCCTAAAAATTCAATATGCGAGGGTTTGGCTTTCTCTGAATTCAAAACATGCAATGAATATTGAAACGGAATTTGTTGATATGGCCGGGAGTTGTCAAATTCCGGAATACCAGGCATGATTGTTTCAAAATCAAAAAAGCGCAGTGGGTATTGAAATTGATTCAGAAATTCTTTTAGATTTATTTTGTCAATATTTTTTTCATATTTCTTCTCTTCAGCTTTTTCATCTTTCCAACAATGAATAGTAAAATCACATTCATAGGGTTTGAAACAATGTTTTCCGACTTCAATCTCAGGTTCGGTTTTATCAGCGATCAGTCTTTTGAAATCGGAAATGTTCTGACTGATATATTCTGATTGTTCTAAAGCAGAATCAAGCACCGATTCACATGTGAACAACTTTTCTATTTCAAGTTTCCCATTTCTGATGTATTGATTATTCAGGTGAACGATAGAAATATCTTCAATTGGTAATCCTGAATTCGAGATGACATAATATTGTAATGCTGCATCCAGTATGAATGGAGTTTTGATTTTTGTGCTGCCTTTTACTTCAAAAGCGTACCATTTACTATTCTTTTTCACTAAAATATCAAGTGCGCACATGACACCTTCAAAATTGAAGGCTGCTTCATAAATAACCGGAATGTTTTGCGAAATAAATTTAGCCGTTTTTTCGACTGATAAATGATAAGAAAAAGGATTTGGTGGTTCGGCACTTAGTCCATTGGGGAAAAGTGCCCTTGCTAATAACCCGATGTTTGTTCCGGACGAAAAAACAGTTTCTTGTTTTTCATCAATGGGATTCCTCAATTCAGATTTAAACTTGTGTAAAAACAAGCGTTTGGGACATTGACATCCATACATAAATGTGGATTTGCTTAAAATGTGTTTAGAGGCCATAGAAAAAGTTGATAATTGATAAAATGAACTGAGTAATTCCAAAACAATATACTTAATATATTAGACTTTTTACTCTAAAGTGAATTGGTTTTTTAGTATTTCATTTTGCATGAAAGGATTTATTTGTATTGTTGTATTGTGGTTTACTTTTTAAAATTCTTTTGTATGAAAAAGTCAATTATGTTTTGTGCATTTTTATTTTTTATCGGTAAAGTGATAGCATCGCAAACCGATACCTTGTTTGTTTATTTTTCATCAGACAAATTTGACGTAAGTCATTCTGAAGAGTTAAAATTGAAGTCATTTTTGGAAAAAGTAACACCTGCTAAAATAGAACTGAATGGACATTGCGATAGCATTGGTAGTATTGCTTATAATGAGAATTTGTCAATGCAACGTTGTTTGGCTGTTAAAAAAATTATCAGTCAGAATTTGCTACAAGAAACTACTATCCTGATCAATCATTTTGGAGAACGTAAACTAATCAATAACAACGAAGATACTCGTGCCCGAGCTGCTAATCGTCGTGTTCAGGTGATTGTATGGCATTTGGAAAAGTCAGATACAATTGTAAAGATTCCGGAAGACACCATTAAGAAGCCTAAAAAGAATGTAACAGATTCAGATAAAGAATCCGTACAAGCAGACAGTATAATTTCTACTCTAAAAGACTTAGAAGTAGGAACAACACTTCGGTTGCCTAATTTGAATTTTTATCCCGGTCGCCACGTTATTTTACCACAATCACTCAATACATTGAAATTACTTCTAAATGTTTTGAACGATAATCCTAAAATGGAAATTGAAATTCAAGGTCATATTTGTTGTCAGTACGGAGTCGGAGATGGAATGGATAATGAGACCGGAATATGGAATTTGTCTTTACGACGTGCAAAAGAAGTATATGATTACCTCGTTCAAAATGGGATTAAAGCTCGAAGACTTTCATACAAAGGTTTCGGGGCCGGTCATAAATTAGTGGTTGAGCGTACAGAAGAAGACCGCATCACCAATAGACGGGTGGAAGTAAAAATTTTAAAACGATAGCTGAGTAAAAAGAGCTCTAACTAAATCTCGATTTTTTAAATTAATAAAAAAGGTTACTGTTTTAGAATTCTGATTTGAGTAGTTTGTTCAACTTTGTTTTTGACAATCAGAAAATATATTCCGGGAGTTAATTCTTCAAGACGATTGATCCGATACGGATTAGCACCTTGGATAGCATGAAGCAACGTTGAGTGCACAATTTTTCCGGATGAACTAAAGATTTCCAATGTTAATTCATCTTCCTTAGGAGAGAATACTTCCAGATTTAATTCTTCTGAAAAAGGATTTGGTCCGTAGGATCGGATAGACAAACTATCTTGTTTCCCACTAAATTTTACTGTAGATGGATCGAAAACTTTATACGTTCCGTCATAATCTGTTTGTCGCAGGCGATAGTACGATGTGCCTGGTAATGGATTTTTATCGGTAAATGAATAATTGCTCGATTGTGAAGTTGTCCCGGCGCCGGCGACCCGATCAACGATTTCAAATGTTTGTCCGTCGTAACTTCTTTCGATTGTAAAGAAATCATTATTCAATTCGCTTGCTGTCTGCCACTCAATTCGTACTGCATCATTTTCAGCTTTTGCTTTGAAAGAAGTTAATTCGATTGGCAAAGGATTATATCCATTTAATCGGAGCGTGAAAGTGCCTTGATAACCGGTAAATGCGTCAACACTTATATAGTACCAGTTGCCAATTACAAGTCCTGCAATTAACGATCCTAAGGTACCGGTTGCAGTCGTGTACTTGCTACATGTAAGTTGAGCAAGTGCTGCATTCCATATAGCGATGTAAGGATATTGCATTGTTCCATTTGTGCTGCCGGTTAAGACATCTACTTGAAGATTGGGAGATGTAGCTTTGAATTTGAACCAACGGTTATTATTCGGCCCATTATTCCAGCAAAGTCCTTTTGCACGATCAGGTGTTGCATTGACAGTGGAGTAAGTCGCCAATGGGGAAGTCCAGTTGTTAAACTGAGTAAGCTCAATTGCTCCTTCATAAAAATCATAGGTGTATTGATCGTCAACATTCAATGTGAATGAACCTTTGTATCCGGTGAAATTATCAACGTTTATATAAAACCAGTTTCCTGGTGTTAATCCGATGTAACCCAATTCCAGTGTTCCTGTTGCCGAGTTGTATTTGGAACAGGCCAGTTGTGTTCCTGTATCTGTCGAAATCGAAACAAAAGGATATTGTAGAGTGCCAAGTACTCCGCCACTTTTTATCTGAACATTAACAAAATCAGTTGTTGCCTGAAACTTAAACCAGACATTTTTATTAGGTCCATTCGGCCAACAGGTTCCTTTTAATTGATCAGGAGTTGCGTTGACAGTGCTGTATGCGGCATTACCTGACGACCAGTTACTGATGGAAGGGATAATTACTGCACCTTCCTTAAAATCATACGATGGTATATTATCAACGAATAGAGTAAATGTTCCTCTGTAACTTGGGCTGTTGAAATTATCTACAGTAATGTAATACCATTCACCCGGAGTGAGATTGTTGAGTGATAATTCAAGTGTGCCTGTTGCTGTGGAATAATTCTGACAACCGATTTGATTGTTCAAGAAATCCCAAACTGCGACAAAAGGATATTGAAGAGAGCCGTTTATTCCGCCGGATCTGACTTGTACTGTTAAAAAATTAGTGGTTGCTTGAAATTTAAACCAACGGTTGTAGTTGGGGCCATTATTCCAACAACTTCCTTTTATTCTATCCGGAGTAGCCTGTAGCGTAGAATATGCTGCTTGCGCTGACGTCCAGTTACTGACCGATGGAAGCAATATAGCACCTTCTTTGAAGTTGTATGTTGGCTGATCATTCGCAAATAATGAAAATGTACCTCTGTAACTATTTGAGCTGAAATTATCAACGGTGAAATAATAAGTTGAACCGGGTTGCAGTGAAACTGATCCTAACTCAAGTGTTCCTTGCGCATTCGTATATGAGGCACAATCCAATTGATTCAAAGACGAATCCCACAGTGCAATGAATGGATATTGCAACGTTCCCAATGTACTGCCTGATTTTACTTGTAAAGAAATGGAATTCGTTGTTGCGACAAATTTAAACCAACGGTTGAAGTTAGGACCATTCGGCCAGCAGCTTCCTTTTGTATTATCCGGTGTTGCAAAGAGAGTAGTATATGCAGCATCTGCAGAGCTCCAATTTGCTAATGAAGGAATAAGAATAGCTCCATCTTTAAAGTCGTATGTCGGTTGATTATCCACAGAAATCGTAAACGTACCTCTGTAACCGGCAATGTTGAAATTGTCAACTGTGATGTAGTACTCTGTTCCCGGCAATAAATTGGCGGAGTTTAATTCGATTGTTCCTGTGGATGTTGCATAAGAAGCACATGCAATCTGGTTCAGAGTAGCATCCCAAAGAGCAATGAAAGGATATTGAAGAGTACCATAAACACCTCCTGATTTCACCTGAACATTTAAATATTTAGTACTTGCAGTAAATCGAAACCACCGGTTGAAGTTTGGACCATTGGCCCAGCAAATTCCCTTTGCTTGATCAGGTGTAGCATCCATTGTAGTGTAAAAAGCATTGGGCGAACTCCAATTGCTAGTAGAAGGAATGAACTCAGCGCCTTCTTTGAAATCGTATGAAGGTTGATCAACGGTAGAAAGCGTAAAGGTTCCTATGTAACTTGTGGATGTGAAATTATCTACTGAAATATAATAAACAGCCCCGGGAATTAAATTAATTGAACCAACGTTTAATGAACCGGAAACAGAATTGTATTTTGCACATGCAATATTGACATTTGCGGAATCCCATATTGCGATGAATGGATACCGTAATGAACCATATACGCCTCCTGATTGTAATAACACATTGATGGAATTCGTAGTTGCAACAAATTTGAACCAGACATTGTAATTCGGACCGTTTGCCCAACAGGACCCAATAGTTCCATCTGCTGTTGCACTTAAAGTAGTAAAGGCCGCATTTGAACTTGTCCAGTTAGTAATGGATGGAATCAAAAAAGCATTTGCAATATTGTCGTTGGTTGGCGGTGCAGCAAAAGCTTTTGTGCTCGTGCCTAAATTTCCATAGAAATAAACAATGGAAAATGTTAACGTAGCTAACAATGAGAGTACTGCTGCTTTGCGAATTTTTACACTATGACGTACCCTAATACGTGTTTTACTACGCAATCTTGAATGTGACCTACTCATCCAGTTGAATTTTACCATT
>JAYSPU010000356.1:0-8368 GCA_043721935.1 Bacteroidota bacterium
CAGATTGTTATAAAATCAGGTGAGAAAATTGTTCACTTCGACAAGTTCAATATGTTAAGTCCTGAACTTGACAAAGGAGACTCCATTGTTCCCGACTTCATTGATCAGCAGCGTGTAGCATTGAACAATGGAAAGTACATGATTGAGATGACGATAGCGGATAAAAATTCAGATGCAAAATCATTAACACTAAATCAGGAAATTGAAGTCTTTTTTCCGACAACAAAGGTCAGTATTTCAGATATAGAATATCTGGAAGCTTATTCGCCGGCGACTAAAGAAAATAAATTTTCAAAAAGCGGATATGACCTGGTTCCGTATGTCAACACTTTCTATCCGAAAGAATTCACTTCGTTGAAATTTTACACGGAAGTATATCGCTCTTCTGATTTTACAACTGATATTCTGATCCGCTATTTTGTAAGTAACAGTGACAACAATAAACTAATAGACAATCTCTTTGGAACGTTAAAACAAAAGGCTGCTCCGGTTAATGTTGTACTGGCAGAATTACCTATAAGCGGGTTGCCGTCCGGAAATTATCATCTCAATCTTGAAATCAGAGACCGTGAGAATAAAGTCTTAACCTACCGTCAGACATTTTTTCAACGCAGTAATCAGCAAACGAAAGTTTCACCATCTGCAGACATTTCCAACATTGACATCACCAATTCCTTTGTTACTCTTTATACAAATCTGGACACTTTAAAAGAATATCTTCATTACCTCTATCCAATCAGTAGCAGAATTGAAGAAGAAGTCGCTGAAAGTCAGGCTGCATTAGGTGATTTAAGATCTATGCAACAGTATTTATTTTATTTCTGGTCGAAGCGCGATCCTGAACATCCTGATGTTGCCTGGAATAACTATCTGGCAGAGGTTGAAAAGGTAAATGCATCGTTCCCTACCCGTAATAAAAGAGGTTATGAAACAGATCGCGGCCGGGTTTATTTGCAATACGGAGAGCCAAACACGATTACCAATAACACCGATGATCCTGCAGCGTATCCATATGAGGTCTGGCATTTTTATAAAATACGAACAACCAATCAGACGAACAGAAAATTTGTTTTCTATACGATGGATCGTTCATCCAATGATTTCAGACTCTTGCATTCTGACGCCAGAGGAGAATTACAAGACAATGCATGGGAATTAAAGCTCCACAGCCGTTCTCAAAAATTCGGTGCAGATATTGACAAAGAGAATTCAGAAGATATTTACGGAAGTCGAACCAAAGAAAATTTCACTAATCCCCGTTGATTTTCATTACGTTACCAATTAAACTACGTTGTGAAAAACAAGCGTTCGGGACCTTATCCGGAGACGATTATATGATTATTTTGCACATCGGATGAGGTTAAAAACAGCAGTAGTCATTCTCAACTGGAATGGCAGACATTTTCTGGAAAAATTTTTACCGGATGTCATTCGCTACAGTCGTGAAGACGCTGAAATCATTGTCGCCGACAATGCCAGCTCGGATGACTCTGTCGAATGGCTCAGACTACATCAACCTGAAGTCAGAATTATTCTCAACGAGAAAAACGAAGGTTTTACCGGTGGATATAATAAGGCATTAGCTCAAGTTGAAAATGAGTTTTATGTATTGTTAAACAGTGATGTTGAAGTCACCGAAAACTGGTTGAAGCCATTGATAGCTTTGATGGAAAGCAAACCAACCGTTGGTGCATGTCAGCCAAAAATTCTAAGCTATCACGAACGGGATAAATTTGAATACGCCGGCGCCGGTGGAGGATTCATCGATTGTTTTGGATTGCCATTCTGCCGGGGACGAATTTTCAATTCGCTCGAAACTGATCATCACCAGTACGACGACGAATGTCCCGTGTTTTGGGCAACCGGAGCATGCATGATGGTTCGCTCTTCCGTCTATCATGAATTGCAAGGTTTAGACGAAAATTTCTTTGCTCACATGGAGGAAATTGACTTATGCTGGAGAATGCAGCGTGCAGGTCACCAGATCTATTATTGCGGTAAATCAACAATCTACCATGTTGGAGGTGGAACACTTCCCAAAAACAGTCCAAGAAAGACCTACTTGAATTTTCGGAATAATTTATTAATGATCTACAAAAACGCAACACCTTCAGAATTCAAAAGAATTTTCTTTTATCGAATAATACTGGATATAATAGCAGCATTCAAGTTTTTCCTTACAAATGGTTATGCTGATTTCAAAGCCGTTTTAAACGCTCACCGAGATTTTCATAAATTAAAAAAGAACTATCATCCTGAAAAAGGCGAACATTTCTCTATGGAATCCTACTCCTTTATTTATAAAGGAAGCATCCTGAGTGATTACTATCTTTACAGACGTACAACTTTCACTGCGCTAAGAAAATGGCCTAAAAAGGACGAATCTTCTACAAAGGCTTTGTAAGAAAATCAAGAGGATTCAAGCAACTTAAACAGCAAGATTACTTATAATTCAGGTAGTCAATTTCATCCTACCCGAATCCCTATTTTTATGGCTTTTGAAAGTGTCGATATATTAATTCAACGAGCACAAGTTCTGCGAAACCGGAATGTGACTCAGGCAATGTCTTTATTGGACGATGCCTTGTCCATTGCGCAGCAAATTGGTTACAAACCAGGCATGGCACAAATCATTCGTGACAAAGCAGCTTGCTATTTGATACTGAAAGAATTTAAAAAATCAATTACTTCTTATAACGAAGCCATTCAGTTTTTCAAAGATCTGCAAGACACACATGGACAATTATATTGTTTGTCAGAAATTAATTCACTTTATTTCAAGCTGGGCGATTGTCCGGCTGCGCTTCAGTATATTTTACAAAGCCTGAAAATAAATACAGAGATAGGAGATTCAGAAGGCATCGCAAATAACTACAATGAACTTGGTAGGCTTTATATTTTCCTGAGAGAATATGACAATGCAATTGAATATTTCAAAAAAGGTTTGAAAATATTTGAAGGATTACAATTGAAACATGAAATGCTCCACTCCTATTACCTGATAGGTAATGCTTACAACTGGATGGATGATCATGACAAATCATTGTACTACCTGTTAAGAGCAGTAAACTCTTTAGGACAATTACAAGATATAGAAATCAAGGCAAAGACATTAGGTAGCATTGCTATTCTTTATACTAAACTCAAAGATTGGGAGAAGGCGCTTTTAAATTTCAAAGAAGCTTTACACCTGGCAAAAGATGGGGCATCTGACGCCGTCATTGCACAGATTAAAAAAAGTCTTGGAAATCTTTACATTGATTTGACTCAATACGACAAAGCAGTTGAAGTATTGAACAGTGCATTACTTAATGCTCAGTCATCTCCTATGGAAGCACAAGCCGTAAAGATCCATCAGTTCCTATCGGTTGCTTATGAAAAGCTGAATGATCATACGAATGCCTTGTATCATTACAAAAAATATTTTGAGCTCGACAAGGAAATAACATCAGAGGAAGTTAATTTAAAAACGAAAGCTCTTCATATCAAATACGATCTCGAAGAGTTAAAAAAGCAAAAAGAAATTGCAGAGCTTAGTGACAAATTAAAAGAGCAATTTCTGGCAAACGTCAGTCATGAAATCCGCACACCGATGAATGGCGTCTTAGGTATGGCTCACCTGTTGAGTAGAACAAATCCTACCAAGGAACAGGAAGAATACATTGATGCTATTAAATCGTCATCGAATAACCTCATGGTTATTATCAATGACATATTAGATTTTTCAAAAATCAATGCAGGGAAAATTGAATTCAATGAAAGTGAATTTAATCTACGTGATCTGGTAAAGGGAATTATGCAGATTCTTCGTGTAAAAGCTGAAGAAAAAAATATTCAGTTAGGTGTCACTATTGATTATCACATCAAGGATAAATTAATTGGCGACCCTATTCGCTTGAATCAGATTCTGACAAACCTAATGGCCAATGCCGTTAAGTTTACCAATAAAGGAAAAGTAACACTGGATGTAAAATTACTTGAACAAAAAGCCAACGTCTGCAGAATCCGCCTGCGAATTACAGATACAGGAATTGGAATTCCTGAAAATAAATTGAATTCTATATTTGACAGTTTCGAACAAGCCGAAAACAACAAAAGACGCTACGAAGGAACCGGTCTTGGCTTGACGATAGTAAAACAATTAGTCGAACTTCAGGGCGGATCCGTTATAGTGAAAAGCAGATTGAATGAAGGTTCCGAGTTCATCGTTGAAATGAATTTCAAACCTGGCACTTCCATTGAAAAAGAAACAGTGGTTGTTGCTCCTACTAGAGAACAACAACGTGATTTTTCAATGGTCAGAGTATTGATTGTCGAAGACAATAAAGTAAATCAGTTGCTGATGAAAAACATGCTAAAGAATTTCGGATTCAGTCTGATGGATTTGGCAGAAAACGGAGTAAAAGCAATTGAAAAATTAAATGAAAATACGTACGATTTAATATTAATGGATATTCAGATGCCGGACATGGACGGATATGAAATCACAAAACAAATCAGAACGAAATTACGAGTAGATATTCGAAACGTTCCTGTGCTGGCGATTACAGCAGATGCATCAGAAAAGGAAAAAGAGAAAGCACGCCTTGCGGGTATGAACGATTACGTCGTTAAACCCTATACTCCGGAAGAGCTTTATGATGCGATAATAAAATACATCCAACCGGCTACCTCCGCTCCTGACCGGTCGAATGCTGTTGAATTGCTGGCTAAAAAAAGAGAACCCGGGATGGATTTAGATTTTCTTTCGAAATTCACGGGAGGAGATCTTGAACTCACGATTCAATTAATTGAAATATTTTTAAAACAAGTACCGGCAGCTATTTCAAAATTAGCCGAACTGATTCCTGCAAAAAACTGGAAAGAAGTTCATGCCCTTTCGCATAAAACAAAAAGCAGTATTGCCATTTTTGAATTCAACGAATTAAAAAAGTTAATCACCAACATTGAAGAATATTCAAGAGAAGGTGAACAGCTGGAAGAAATTCCACGACTTTTTTCTGCACTTCGTGAAGGAGCAAGGGTGGGCTTTCGCAATCTTGAAGCAGAATTAAAAAAACTGAAAGAGCGTCAAATTATTTCCTAAAGGAACCGACTGATTTATCAAATCCGGATTAGTAAAAACAAGACTAAACTTTACTCGGGATTAATGATTTTTTAGAAAAAAAAATATCAAACAGAAAAGCAATCACCTTCTACTGCCAATGTAGTGTCAGGAAAGACTGCTCTTGCTTCATCCAAAAAAGGATAAAGATCTTTGTAACGAGCTGAAAAATGTCCTATAATCAATCTTTTCACCTTTGCCTTTTTAGCTATCAGAGCTGCTTGTTCGGCCGTTGAATGAAAAGTTTCTGCAGCCCGTTCTGCTTTATCTTTTAGAAAAGTAGCTTCGTGATAAAGTAAATCAACACCGTTGATCACAGGAATGATCGATTCTAGATAAGAAGTATCCGAACAAAAAGCATACGATAGAGGCTTCCTTGGATCAGTTGTCAGCTCAAGATTTGGAATAATAGTTCCATCTTCGCTAATAAAATCAATTCCGTTTTTTAAATCACCATACGCTTCAACAGGAATCTGATGCGCTTCCAGTTTATCTTTTCTTAATTTTCTGAGCTTTGGTTTTTCCTTAAACAAAAATCCTGTGCAAGGAATCCTGTGATTCAGAATAATGGATTCAACAGAGAGATCATCATCAGCTAGTAATACAGCAGAAGTATTAGGATCAATAAAATGGTAGAGAATCGTAAACCGCAAATGAGTTTCAGAGTACTTTAATTGAATGTCAATAATTTCCTTTAATGGTTCCGGGCAATAAAGATTTAAGTCAACAGTACGCCCTTGCAAATGCATGGTGGATAATAATCCGACCAGTCCCAGGTAATGATCACCATGAAGATGAGAAATGAAAATATGATTGATCCGGTGAAATTTTATTTTGTAACGGTTCATTTGGATCAAAGTCCCTTCACCACAATCAACTAAAAAAAACCGCTCGTGTATTTTTAGTACCTGAGCGGTGGGATGTCTTTGATAAATTGGCGTAGCAGAACTGCTACCTAAAATCGTAACGTCAAATATCATTATTCACCAGCAATGATCATCCTTTTCGAGGCAGTGTTTATTCCGTTCGTGATGGTATAAATATAAAGTCCTTTGTTGAAGATTGAAGTATTCAATGGAATATTGGAATTCCCTTTTTGCAAAAACACTTTTGAAGTATAGACAACTTTACCAATCAGGTCTGTAATTTTAATGTTAACATAACCTGAATTTACCATTGTAAGCGGAATCTCAGTAAGATTTTTTGATGGGTTTGGAACATTTTGACCAACTGAAAAAGTATTTACAACAGGCGAAATCACTGCAACGTTATTTTCAATTACGATTGCATAATTGTCATTTGTTGAAGGGATATTCTGAGGAGTGCCGAAGATCCGGCCATAGACTGTCATTTCAACAACGATAGGATGTACGCCAACCAGGTTGAGTGCAGGGTTTGAAGACTGCAGTAACATACAACCATTGGATCCACCCGGAAAACTGCAACGGGATGGTGTACAAGAGTAAGTAAATCCTGCTGGCATACCGGTAACATTTATCACATTAATGGAGTCAATTATTGCAGGCAGACCAAAATAGATTGTGTCTACCGGAACTCTAACCTGAATATCAGCTGAGTAAGCAACACCAACATAAGCATGTGGTAAACCTGTAGCACTATCCGGATAAATTCCGGAATCGACTATAGAAACATCAGGAATACATTGAGCGAAACCCTGTTCAAGAGTAAAGCAAACGACTGCTAGTAAAAATATTTTTTTCATAGAACTATTCTTTATGCAATTGCTTCTCTACCTCGTCCATAAAAATAGTATCAACTGCTTCGTTAACAGTAGGAACCTGTACGAGCATTGAGTCTAATTGCGAGATCGAAATTAATTTCCGAACATGTTCCTGAACTCCTGCCAATACAAAACTTCCATTTGCGTCCCGGCAAGTACGGAATCCAACGAGGATTGCACTCAAACCCGAGGAGTCGCAATACTGTACTTCGCTCATATCAAAAATCATATTTTTAAATCCTTCATGATGAAGAACAATGATTTCAGCTTTTAATTCCGGAGCTACTACAGAAGTTAGTTTAGATTCGTTAATCCGAACCAAAGCATATTTCTCGTGTTTTTCAATTATCAAGTTCATGTTGCTAGCTTTTGTCCAAATTTACGATGAAATAGCCCGATTCCCTCCACTTGAAGATAAATTTTCAACAGGCAGAATGCAACATTGTTAATAAGGCAAAAGCTTGGAAAATGGCGTCAATTCACGGTTCCTGCCAACAAGTAGATCACAGCCATTCGGATTGCCACACCATTTTCGACTTGATCCAGAATAACCGATTGATCAGAATCCGCCACTTCACTGGTAATCTCAACACCTCGATTGATAGGGCCTGGATGCATGACTATGATCTTTTTAGACAGAGAATCCAGAATAGGCTGCGTGAGTCCGTACAACATGATATATTCTCTCAGGGAAGGAAAGTAACGCACATCCTGACGCTCCAGCTGAATGCGAAGCATGTTAGCAACATCGCACCATTCGAGAGCCGTTTTAAGATTGTGTGTCACCTTAACTCCTAATGAAGCAATGTATCGAGGCATCAAAGTAGCTGGACCACACACCATTACCTCCGCTCCTAATTTTTGAAGACAATAAATATTGGACAACGCTACACGTGAATGTAGAATGTCTCCGATGATAGCCACTTTCTTTCCTTCTACCGAACCTAATCTTTCACGAATGGAATACGCGTCTAATAGAGCCTGTGTAGGATGTTCATGTGCACCATCACCTGCATTCACAATACTTGCTTTAATGTGTTTAGAAAGAAATAACGCTGCTCCTGCATGAGGATGTCGCATGACAATCATGTTGACCTTCATGGCCAGAATATTATTGACAGTATCAATAAGCGATTCACCTTTACTAACAGAAGAAGAAGATGCAGTAAAGTTGATAACATCAGCAGACAATCGGCGCTCGGCTAATTCAAAAGACAGACGTGTACGAGTAGAATTTTCAAAAAACAAATTGGCAATTGTTACGTCTCGTAGTGCCGGCACTTTTTTAATTGGACGGTTAATTATGTCTTTAAAATTATCTGCCGTAGAGAAAATCAATTCGATGTCCTCTTTTCGCAGATCTTTAATTCCGAGTAAATGATTTGTTGAGAGTAATGACATGGTTAATTTTCAGCAAGTGAAGTAGAAATTAATTCGACACTATCCAGTCCATCGGTTTCATTCCAATGCACGATTACTTTTTCAGTTGAAATGGTATCGACTTCCATACCAACATAATCAGA